>MENC01000064.1:0-8264 GCA_001768155.1 Bacteroidetes bacterium GWA2_30_7 | reverse complement strand
ACACTTTGAAGGGACGTCAAGTGAAATTTCTGAAATTTCAGAAATTCCTACTGTGTTGTATAATCCATATAAAAATGGAATTGTATTTAAATAGGAAACTGCGCTAATTCTTATTTTGTTCATTATAAATTTTTAATGTGTTTATAATTTTATTGGACGCTGATTTACGCAGATTATTATGATTTTTTTCTTTCTCATAATTATCTTAAAAAATCTGCGTCTTTAGATTTAACGCTGATAAAACAACCAAAGGTTGTTTTAAATCTGTGAATCTGTGGCATTTTGTCTTCTTAATAATCATTCTCCTGTGTGTTTATTATTAATCATGGACGATTCATTTTGATAAATTTTTGTCATTGCAATACTTGCAGCAATAACCGAAAAAATTGCAAAAAAAGGTGCTATCGTTGCCCCACAAAACGGTATAATTAAAGATAATCCAAAAATTCCGCCGTTTGTAATTGCAACCCATTTATATTTTCTTATAATTTCTACACTTTTTGAGATATTAAGTCGTTGACGTTCATTCGAATAATCCATAAACGAAAATCCATAAAAATAAGCCGATATAAAGAAAAGAAAAATTGAACTAATAATCGAAACAATCCAGCCTAAAACCGGAACTAAGCATATAACAATTATTGCTAAAAAAATTCCTGTTTGAATCAGCATATTTCTTAATGCTAATAAAATTCCCCTAAAAATATCTCTTGTAAATTGCATAATATCAAATGGATATTCTTTGCCCGTAACAATTTCTTCAGTTTTTTCAGATAAGTATGCAAGTAACGGAGACATTAAAATAATTATTAGATAACCTCCAAAAAAGCTAAAAACGAAGAAAAATATTATTGTAAAAGAAAATCCAATTATCCACGAAACAGTACCTTTTATATAGCTTGATAAAAAAAAGTCGGCATTTTCGAGATTTGTACTTTCTATGATATTGGTTTTTAAATAATCAGCAATATAATCCTTTAGCTCAAATCCCGTAAATAAAAGTATTAAATAAAGTATCAAAGGTATAAATAAAGTCCACCATAAATTATGGCGAAATAAAATATTAAAAGCCTTAGAATAAGACGAAAAACCTAAACTGATATCTTTAGAAAATGACATATTATTTTATCTATCTGTGGCACGGTTCAAAACCGTGTCACAGTTTAATATTGCATTTATTTTTATATATCTGTGGCACGATTCAAAACAGCGTCACAGTTTGTATTACCATATATTCTTTATTTTTTGCTCCTCAACAGCAATATACGATTGATTATAAAAATTTTCTTTATCAAAATTAATTATTTCATAAGCTAATTTTTGATTACATAATGTACCATTTCTAATTCCACAATAATCAATAAAAGACGAATATTGCCAATCTTCCAGTTTTTCAACTAAACCAGCACGAATTGGATTTTGATGAATGTAATTAAAACAAGTAAACACATAATCAATACTTGTTACTCTGTTTAAATTATTATTTAATTGTTTAGCCTCAGTATTTTGAGTAAACAATGAACCAACACGTCCTTCTTGCTTATTAATAGCTTGAGAATATGAACTTAAAGTTATTCTAAAACCTTCGCCTAAAACATTTCGTTCTTGATTTGCTTTAAAAACTTTTTGTATTGTTTTTTCATTAGCAAAGATTAAGAAATGAAAATGATTTGGCATTAAACAGTAAGCTAATATTTCGCAAAAGGGATATATTTGCTTTCGGATTTTCTTTAAGAAAAAAATGTAATTCTCGTTATTATAAAAAACCTTTTCTCTATTATTTCCTCTATTATAAACGTGATAAATACAATCTTTTTCAAAATTCATAAATTCATTTTTCAATTAACTGTGATACGGTTTTAAATCTTGCAACATTTATACTTTTTTATCTGTGACATGGTTTTAAACCGTGCCACAGTTTATGACTCTATCTGTGACACGGTTATAAACCGTGCCACAGTTTATGCTTTTCGCCTTTCTTCAACTACTGTATCACTAAACGAACCTTTGAAATCTTTCAATAATTTTTTGCTTTTCGCAAATGAAAAGTCAGATAAATTCAAATTTTGTTCAGAATTAATTTCAATTTCTTCCAAAAAAGTAATTATTACTTTAACAGGATTTTTAAATGTCAAGTCTCTGTCAAACTTTACAAATCCATTTTGATACGTTCCAATTACTGCTAACATAGTAAATAATTTATTTATCTTTACAAAGATACAAAATTGTATAAATTTTCAATTATCATTTATTAGCTTTAAATTCAAAAAAACTTAATTCCCATTTAAAAAACGCCAATTCTATTGATAAATTTATAAAATTCATGTAGGTTTGCCTTATTCAAAGCTAAATTATTAAATTTATGAATCTTAACGAATTAACTGCAATTTCACCTGTTGACGGACGATATAGAAGTAAAATTTGTGAGCTTTCTGAATATTTTTCTGAATACGCATTAATTCGATATAGATTAAAAGTTGAAGTTGAATATTTTATACAGCTTTGCAAAATCCCATTGCCACAACTAATTGATTTTGAGAAAAAAAACTTTAACAAACTTAAACAACTTTATAGAGAATTTGATTGTACAGAAGCTCTTAAAGTAAAAGATATTGAAAAAAAAATTAATCACGATGTTAAAGCAGTTGAAATTTATCTCAGAAGCAAATTCGACGAACTTGGATTGCAAAAATTCAAAGAATTTATTCACTTCGGATTGACTTCTCAAGACATAAACAATACTGCTATTCCATATTCTTTGAAAGATTCTATGATAGAGGTTTACTTTCCGGCATTGAATGATTTAGTAAACACTTTAACAATTTTAAGTAATAAATGGGCTGATATTCCAATGCTTGCACATACTCATGGACAACCGGCAACTCCTACAAAAGTTGGGAAAGAAATAAAAGTATTTATCGAACGACTTGAAAAACAGATACATTTACTTCAATTAATTCCGTTCTCAGCAAAATTTGGTGGTGCCACAGGAAATTTCAATGCTCATTATGTTGCTTATCCTGAAATAGATTGGGTTGATTTCGGGAATATTTTTGTTAATCAGGAACTCGACCTGGAGCGTTCTCAAACAACAACACAAATTGAACATTATGATAATATTGCTGCAATATTCGACAATCTTAAACGCATCAATACAATCATGATTGACTTATGTCGTGATATGTGGACATATATTTCGATGAATTATTTTAAACAAAAAATTAATGAAAAAGAAGTTGGTTCTTCTGCTATGCCTCATAAAGTAAATCCAATTGATTTTGAAAATTCTGAAGGAAATCTTGGAGTTGCAAATGCCATTTTTGAGCATCTTTCAGCAAAACTTCCTGTTTCACGCCTTCAAAGAGATTTAACTGATTCCACAGTTTTGAGAAATATAGGAGTTCCTTTAGCACATACTTTACTTGCAATTCGTTCGTTAGAAAAAGGGCTAAATAAGCTTGTAATTAATGAAGAAAAGTTAAATAGCGACCTTGAAGATAACTGGAGTGTAGTTGCCGAAGCTTTGCAAACAATTTTACGACGCGAAGGTTTTGCAAATCCTTATGAATTGCTAAAAAAGCTTACTCGTACTAACATAAAACTTAACAAAGAAACGTTACACTTTTTTATCGATTCACTTGAAATTGAGTCAAATATAAAAGATGAATTAAAAAGAATTACACCTAATAATTATACAGGAGTGTAGATTTTATGAAATTTAAATTTTTTTAAAAATAATAATTATAAAATTCATCAAACTTAAAACATCTAACATAAACTTTTCGAATGAAAAAAGTCTTTAAATTACTTTACTACGCAAAACCTTACTGGGGAAATGCTGCTTTAAATATAGTATTTAATTTATTATCAGTTGTTTTCTCACTTTTTTCATTAACAATGGCGATTCCATTTATGGGAATTTTATTTGATACTCAAAAACTTGTTACAACAGCACCTATTTTGGAATTTACTGCAAAATCAATTCAAGAAAATTTCTATTATTTTCTTAGCCAAATGATAATTGAAAATGGGAAAACCTCTGCACTCTTAATTGTCTGCATAATAGTTGTTTGTATGACGCTTTTTAAAACAGCTTTTAAGTATGCAGCCGATTTTTTTATGACAAATATCAGAGTTAATATAGTTAGAGATATACGAAATGAAGTTTATAAAAAATTATTGTCTTTGCCATTATCTTTTTATTCTGAATCTAAAAAAGGAGATATCATGTCGCGTATGTCATCTGATGTTAATGAAGTTGAAGTTTCAATTATGAGTTCAATTGAAATTTTATTCAGAGAGCCAATAACTATAATTATATATATTATTTCATTACTGATTATAAGTCCGGTATTAACAGTTTTTGCACTTGTTTTATTGCCTGTTAGTGCATTAATTATTGGAAGAATAGGCAAAACTCTCAAAAAGACATCGTTAAAGGGGATGCGGCGTATGGGAATTTTATCTTCAATTGTTGAAGAAACTATTTCGGGGCTTAAAATTATTAAAGCATTTAATGCTGAAGATAAACTCTATAATCGATTTAAAAACACAAATTTAGCATTCAGCAATTTGTTGATAAAAATGAATCGTAGAAGATATTTAGCATCTCCGGTAAGCGAAATGCTGGGAACTATAGTGATGGTAATTATAATGTATTATGGTGGTTCATTGGTTCTTAACAATGATAGCTCTCTCACTTCTCAATCGTTTATCGGTTATTTAATAATTTTTTCACAAATAATTAGTCCAGCTAAGGCATTTTCTATGGCTTCTTATAATATTCAAAAAGGAGTTGCTTCAATAGAACGTATCGAAGAAATTCTTAATACTCCCGATAAAATTGATGAAATCGAAAATCCTGTTGTAATTACTGAATTTAAAGAAAAAATTGAATTTAAAAATGTTTACTTCAAATATAACGAGGAGTATGTTTTAAAGGACATAAGTTTTGTAATTGAGAAAGGAAAATCTGTAGCATTAGTCGGACAATCAGGTTCTGGAAAATCAACAATAGTAGATTTACTCCCACGTTTTCATGATGTTAACAAAGGCGAAATATTAATTGATGGAATTTCAATTAAAAATTATCAAATAAAAAGTTTACGAAAATTGATGGGAAATGTAAGTCAGGAAGCAATTTTATTTAACGATACAATATTTAATAACATTGCTTTTGGCTTTGACGATGCAAATATAGAAGATGTTAAAAATGCTGCAAAAGTAGCTAACGCATACGATTTTATTAATGATACAAAAAACGAATTTTATTCAACAATTGGCGATAGAGGTGGTAAACTTTCCGGTGGCGAACGTCAACGAATTAGTATAGCAAGAGCAGTTATGAAAAATCCTCCTATTTTAATTATGGACGAAGCCACTTCGTCATTAGATTCAGAATCGGAAAGACTTGTTCAAGATGCACTTACCAAATTATTAAAAAACCGAACATCTGTAATCATAGCTCATCGTTTGTCAACAGTTCATCATGCTGATTTAATATTAGTTATTAATGATGGCGAAATTGTCGAACGTGGCACGCATCAACAACTTTTAGAAGCAAACGGAGCTTATAAGCGATTGCATGATTTTCAGTTGATTAAAGATTAGGTTGTTAAAATAACCCTTGTGTTTTTAAATTAATACTTTAAAATTTGCCTTGTGTTTTTAAACTATTATTTTAAAATCGGTATTGTGTTTAAACAAAAAAATGTTCTTTCATCACAACCATTTTCTGAACTTCAAAGAGCAAAATAAAAATTTATTCCTTTGTATTTTGCTCATCCTGTTAGCAAAAAGGAGTAATATAAAATATGTTATATGATTAATTATTAGTTTATATCAGGCAAAACGCTATATTTTTCAGAATATTCAAGCATTTGTTTGCTATAATCATCTGGGTATTCAATTTTCACATCTTTAACCACATTGCCTTCTTTAACTAAAGTAAGTTTTGGATTAATAAATCCGCCATAAGGTGCAAGATTGAGTTTTTCGTATCTGGCTTTAACTTCTTTATGTAAATCTAAATCAACTAAAACTCCAAAAGTTTCTACTATGTTTTTTCCTGATTCATAGTCGCCGGTTGATTTAATTCGCTGTATCTCTTTTAGTAATTCACCAAATAAGTTTCTTAATTTATTATAATCGTTAATTACAAAATATGTTTTGTCATTTTTCACTTTCTTTTCAATAACATTATCTTTTGCCCCTTTTTCATAACACCATTTCGAAATAAGTTGACGATTACGCATGTGCGATTCCTCAATATTTTTTCCAATATTAACTCGTGTTAATTGAACAAGCAGACCGTTTTTTATATAAGAGTTATATTCAGATTTTGCAAAATCTAAAGTAGTAAATAGCCCTAATTCAATCATTTTATTGTCCATCATATAATATAAAGCAAATAAATCGGCTCGGGCTTCTTCAAGTGTTGAATGATAATTTTTGAGAGCTTCGGTACTAACGCCTTCGAGTAACTGACCAGACGCATGTCCCAAACATTCATGTAAATCGGTATGGATATTTCCTGCTAAGGGACCATATTTTTTTGCAAGTTCAATTTCTTCTGCCGAATATGCAAATTCTTCTAATGAGCCGTTTCCCATTGATGCCTGGTCATAAGTATATGTAATGTTTTCCATCGTAACTGATTTAGAACCATGCTCTTTACGAATCCAGTCGGCATTAGGCAAATTAATTCCAATTGGAGTTGAAGGATAACAGTCGCCGCCGAGTGTAACAACCGTGATAACTTTCGCTGAAATTCCTTTTACAGATTTTTTCTTAAACTGTTCATCAACAGGTGAATTATCTTCAAACCATTGTGCGTTATCACTAATAATTTTAGTTCGTTTTGTAGCTTCCAGATTTTTAAAATTTACGACCGATTCCCAAGTTGCTTTTCTTCCTAGCGGGTCGCCATAAACTTCAATAAAACCATTTACAAAATCAACCAACGATTCTGTTTCTTCTGCCCATAAAATATTATATTCGTCCCATGTTTTTAAATCTCCATTTGTATAATAACTGATTAATTTTGCTATATATTCTTTTTGCTTATCGTTTTCGGCAACATTTTTAGCCAAGTCTAAATAATAAATAATTTTTTCGATAGCTTTTCCGTACATACCATCTTTTTTCCAAAAATGTTCAACAACTTTTCCATTTTCTTTCATAAGTTTTGAATTAATTCCAAGCGATAATGGTCTTAATGTATCAGACTGTTTTATCGAAGAATAATATTTTTCCACATCATTCTGATTAACTCCTTCGTAAAAATTATTTGAAGAATTTAATATCAAGTCTTTAGAAGGGTCTTGGAAAACACGTTTCTTGTAAGTTTCTGGATTACAAATAATATCTGAAATTTTGGCAATAAAATTTTCTTTCGTTTCATCTTTCTGAATTGGAAATTTAGCATCAGCAGAATTATTAATTAATTCTGCTAAATATTCTTTGTCAAAACCGGCAGGGATTTTTTCAGTTGAATAATGATGGTGTATTCCGTTTGAAAACCAAACACGTTTCAAATAAACTACGAAGTTTTTAAAATTTTCTGAATTTCTATCGCCATTATATTTGGCATAAATTTCTTCTAAAATTCTTCTAACAAAAAGGTTATACTTAAAATTCTGGTCAAAAGTAATATCTCTACCCCAAAGCGCAGCTTCGCTTAAATAATAGATATACTCTTTTTGATTTAAAGACAGTTTCTCAAAATCAGGAACTTGGTATCTCATAATTTTAATGTCGCTGAATTGCTCAGTTAAAAACTTAAAATCCTTACTTTCAATAGAATTCTTTTCGTTCATTGTATTATTATTTTGATTTGAATTAGAACAACTCATTAAAAAAAACAGAAATGAGCTACTGATTATTAAAAAACATTTATTCATTTTATTGAGTTATTTTTGGGTTTCAAATTTCTTATATCAACATTTGGATTATATATCCATAAACCTTTATTAAAAAGCAGTGCATCTTGAGTCATGTCAGGTCCATAATATTGATACTGACCTGCATATTTAGAACTTATTGGAGATAAATGGTCGTAAATTATCATATCATATTGTTCGTCATAACGACAAATCATTGATGCTCTTGCTGAAAATTCAAATATAAGCCTTTTTTTCTTTTCATCATTAATTTTGAATACTGGCTGACCAAATTTAGGTACTCCATTTTTCGAAATCTCTAATGATTCAATTACTTTTTTAGTTGAAAAATTACTAAATCCTTTCCAACCTATCAATACATAC
>MENC01000063.1:9434-12694 GCA_001768155.1 Bacteroidetes bacterium GWA2_30_7 | reverse complement strand
TTCTTATTGTATCATCATCTAACAACAAAATCCTACCTACTTCTATACAAGAATAGCCGTCATCTAATAATAGTATTGCTTTAAGTCTGTCTGCAAATTTTCTTTCTTTACATTGACGATGTAATTTTATTATTTCTGCTCTTTGTTCTTGTGTTAAAACTAATTTCATTTATCTGATACTTAGATGAATAAAGATACTATATTGTTAAATAAAAAACAACTCCTAAATAAATAAGTTATTAACATTCTAACTGTTAATAACATAGGCTTTAACCACATTGGGGTTTCCATAAAACCTATTTGGATTCAGTATATTTATCAAGTAATATTTAAGATTGGCTTACTAAATATTGAGTCCACTCCGAAAAGTCTTTTTTTGCCACAAAAACACAAAGACACAAAGTTTCTCAAAAATATTCAAATATTTTTCAACGCTTTGTTTTTCTTAGAGTCTTTGCGACTTTGTGGCAATTTTATTTTTTTTTACATTTTGGGGTATGCTCAATATTACATATTAAATATTACTTAATTCTAATCCCCTGATTTTCAAAAAATACCTGCTAGAAGGGATTGTATTAAACTAATAGATTTCTTTGCTTTGTAAGATGTTCAAAACAAGAACAACATGAATCTTACAAACAGAGAAATAGAAGTATTAAAACTCATTGTTAAAGAATTTAACTGTAAGCAAATAGCAGAAAAACTTAACATTAGTGTTCATACTGTGCAATCGCATCGAAAAAATCTTTATAAAAAAACAAAATCAAAAACCATTATCGGATTAGTAAATTATGCACATTTTCAAAAAATAGTCTGATTGCTGTTATTTTAACATCAAAAGATTAATTAAAAACCAAGCTTGTCTTTTAATTTTCAACTTTCATCATAAATAATTAACAATTTATCATTGATATTTATCTATTAACCATTGTTTATTAAAATACCTGCTAGAAGGGATTGTTAAAAAATTTTAAAAAGGACAACTTTGAACATTATTGAATTTAAAATTTTTGAATTTAGAATTTACTTGGATTTCTTATAAATCTTAAATTGTAAATCTTAAATAAAATTGGCGGATTCCGAAAAGCCTCACGAGTAGGAAAAATTTAATACTTAATTAATTATGAAAACAATTTTTAACAAAACAATCTTAGTAGTAGCACTTGCATCAATAGTATTATTGGGTTGCAAAAAAAAGGACGAAGAACCAGAACCTGAACCAACACCAACACCTACTGCAGCACCCACAGGAACATTACAAGGAACTATAGATGGCACAGTTTACACAAGTGATAAAGTATCAACTATGTGTGTTTGGAATGGAGGTGGATATACTATTGATGGTGCAAAAATTGATAATGGTGTTACAAAAGGAATGAGTGTTTCATTTAAGTGTGCTCAAGGTGCTGCATTAGGCACATACGCAATTGAAACTAGCACAGCATTAACTGCAGGTCATTTTATTGGAGGGTACAGAACAGATACTTTAAATTATTCAACATCACTTGTAAGCACGGCAACAGGAACTTTAACTGTTACTGCTTTTGGTTCATCAGCAATTTCTGGAACTTTTAATTTTACTGGAGCAAAACTTGTAAATGGAACAGAAACAAAAACAGTTACTTCCGGTAGTTTTACAGACGTAAAAGTTTATTAAAAAAATGACTTTAAGATTTGGCAACTTTTTAAAAGTTGTCAAATCTTCCTAAATCCGTAAGTTCTCAATAGTTGGTTGTATTATTTGAACAATAGAACATTTGAACATTTGAAAAACGAATTTTGAAATAAAAGAAAACACTGTCGCATCGTTGGTTTTACTTCGTTATTCTTCATTCGTTGTTCTATTATTCTATTATTCAAAATTACTTTTTTCAAGTTGTTATTGAGAAGTTACCTAAATCCTTAATAAAAAATCAGTATTACTACCTATTAAAAAAAGTACTTATTTTATTTGTTTATAAAGTATAATTAAGCATATTGCCTAAATTTTAAAATAAAATTTTAAATGAATTTAACTTTCTCTAAAATCTTAAATATTACAACTTAAATATTACATAAAAACAGGCGGATTCCGAAAAGCCTTACGAGTAGGAAAAATTAAATAGAATAAACAATTTATGAAAAATTTATTAAAATTAGCAGGAGCTTTATTGTTAGTAACAGCTTTAAGTACAAATTCAAAAGCACAAGTTAAATTTTCAGGGGGTTTAGATTTAGGATATGTTCTAAATTCTGGATATGGATTATCTATTGGTGCTTCTGTAGGAGGCGAGTATCCAATTGGCGACAACATGGGAGCAACATTTATAGCTGGTTATGATAAAGTTTTAGTTTCAGGTGCATCAGTTTCATTAATACCCTTCCAAGCAGGTTTCAAATATTATTTAACTGATAACAAAAGTGGTTTATACGGACATGGTCAATTAGGTCTTACTATGTACAGTGTAAGTGTAATGGGATATAGTGCAAGTACTACTAATTTTAGTTATTCAATCGGTGGAGGATACTTATTAAACGAGCATATCGATTTAGGTGCAAGATTTCAAATAGTTTCAGCATCAGGAGGTTCTCTTAGCTGGCTTGCATTCAGAGCTGCATATAACTTTTAAAAATTAAAATACACTAAAAATATCCTGCCTTTGTCAGGTGTTTTCACCTGACAAAGTTTTTTCAACTGATAAGAGAGCAGAGTGGTTAATCAGTCAGGTGAAAACACCTGACTGAGGCAAATAAGATTTATGATTGTGCAACGAAATATTACCTCTTAAATATTAAATATTACATAAAAACAGGCGGATTCCGAAAAGCCTTACGAGTAGGAAAAATTAAGGAAATCGTTTATAAATATCTTTTCGATGAGCAATAGTGGTAATAAAAATATTATTTTTTTCAAAATAAAAGCCAATACGATAATCGCCAATGCGAATACGATAAGCACTTTTATGACCTTTTATTTTTTTAAGATTAGGAATTGTAATCAAAGAAGATGTTTCAATAAGATTTTGTATAATATCACTGAAAGAATTTATTACTTGCCGATTAGTAATAGCATTAAGTTGTTTTTCAAAGTTTTTACTAAACGAAACGTTCATTTAATGTTAAGTTTTTTGAATATTTTTTTATTGTCGGCTATTCCACTTTCTTTGTCGGTTTCCATCATTTTTAAAAAAACGCTGTCTTCCATCTCTTCCATTTCCATTTCGGTAAAAAACTTAACAGCATTATCTCGCTTTTTTAATGATTCAAACTCTTTTAGCAAA
>MENC01000063.1:9087-9360 GCA_001768155.1 Bacteroidetes bacterium GWA2_30_7 | reverse complement strand
ATACCTTAATTAATTATGAAAACAATTTTTAAAAAAACAATTTTAGTAGTAACACTTGCTTCAATAGTATTATTGGGTTGCAAGAAAAAAGATGAAGAACCTGAACCAGAACCAACACCTACACCAACTCCAACTTACAATTTTACTGCAAAGGTAGATGGGGTTGATTATAAAAGCACAGGCAAAGTTCAGATAATGTATGATTATCTTGTAATTTCAGCAGGCAATGATAATGATAAGTTATGGTTTATATTTAATCTTTTGTACGATTCT
>MENC01000063.1:0-8964 GCA_001768155.1 Bacteroidetes bacterium GWA2_30_7 | reverse complement strand
AAATTAACTATTACAAAATACGACACAACTGCTAAAAAAATATCTGGCACATTTAACTTTACTGGTTACGACGACGACGGTACCGGTGCTAAAAAAGTAATTACTGATGGTATTTTTACCGACCTTACTTGGTAATATTACATTAAGAAGCAAAGCTTTTGCAAAAAGCTTTGCTTCCCTTTAAATTTTAAATATTACATTTAACATCTTGAATAAAAACGGCATATTCCGAAAAGCCTTACGAGTAGGAAAAATTTAAATACATTAATTAATAATGAAAACAAACATTAAAAAAGCAATCTTAGTACTTACACTTGCATCAATTGTAATATTGGGTTGCAAAAAAAAAGATGAAGAACCTGAACCAGAACCAACCGTTGTTTTGCCCACAGTAAGTACTACTGCAATAAGTAATTTAGCAGAAACTACAGCTGTAAGTGGAGGCAATATTACTAATGATGGAGGCGCAACGGTTACAGGACGTGGCGTTTGCTGGAGTACAAACCAAAACCCTACCATTTCAGATAGCAAAACCTCTGATGGTACAGGAATTGGAGCATTTACAAGCAACATAACTGGGCTTTCAGCAAATACTTCGTATTATGTGAGAGCTTATGCTACTAATAGTGCAGGAACAGGTTATGGTAGCGAACTAAGTACTACTAATAATACTTATAATCTTACTTATAAGGTTGATGGAACATTAATTAAATGTTCTGATGGTAAAGGTGCAGCTGATGGTTGGTTTACTATTTCAGGTAAAGATGCTGCAAATCCTACAATTAGATATTTCAGAATCACGCTGCCTTTGTATGATTCATTAAAAGTTACAACCTATAATCTTGCCGAGAATCCTGCATATCCAAATGCAAAAGGATATTATGTTGATTATTCTCTTAGCGGAGAGAATGAATTTGAATCAATAGATGGACAACCTGTTACAGATAAAATTACAATTACAAAATATGATAAATCAGCAAAAAAAATATCCGGTACATTTAATTTTACTTTAACTGCTAATGATGGTGTTACTAAAAAAGTATTTACGGAAGGTACTTTTACTGACCTAACTTGGTAATAATAAATTACATTAATAAAACCTGTCAGGTTTTATATAAGTTCAAACTACAAACTGTGGCACGGTTCAAAAACCGTGTTACAGTTTACAAAATAGAAGAATTTAGAATTTACTCGAATTTCCATTAAATCTTAAATTGTAAATCTTAAATATTACATCTTAAAATCCGTACCACTACCTACTAAAATATTATTTAATTTGTTTTTTTATAAATCTTAAATCTTAAATAAAATGAAAGCTTTCCATTTATTAACTAGTGTTTTTTTAGTTTTATTCTCAATACTGGCTTCAGCCCAAGGCGATAAATATTTTGAAGAAAAACAATACAAAGTTGCAGTAGCTGCATATACAGAAGAAGTTAAAACCAAACCCGAAAAGTATCTAAATCTCGCAAAATCGTATTTTGGAGCAAAAGATTTTAAAAATGCAATTATTGCAATGGAAGAGTACAAAGCCAAATATCCAAAAGCCGATTCAGCCTATGCTGATTGGTTTATCGAAATGCTAAAACGTCCCGATAGCGAAGTTCCAATGCGTCCGGTACAAGGAGCAATAAATACTGCCGGTGCCGAATCTGTTCCACGTATTTCATCTGATGGGAAAAGGATTTATTTTAAAGGTACCGACCGTGAAGGCGGACTTGGTGGAGAAGATATTTGGTATTCTGATAAACAAGCAGATAATACATGGGGAAAACCTGTTTTATTTACTGCACTTTGCACAAATTCGCATGAAACAATGTATGCAATAAGTGCCGATGGAAACATTGTAATTCTTTTTGGAAACTATGAAGGCTCATTTGGAAATGGAGATATATTTTATTCAGTAAAAACTGCAAATGGATGGTCGTTTCCTTGTAATATAGGGGGTGCAATAAATACAAAAAAATGGGAAGCTCAGGCAACACTTAGTCCCGATGGAAAAACTTTGATATTTGTTACAAATAACGAACTTAACGGCCACATTGGATTTTACGACCTGTATGTTTCTAATTTAGTTGAAACAGGTTGGTCGGCTCCTGTAAATTTAGGTTCTGTTGTAAATACCACTGCAAGCGAAACACGACCTGCATTTGCAGCCGATGGAAAAACTCTCTATTTTTCATCAGATGGACATAAAGGATTTGGAGGAACAGATATTTTTATGACAAAAAGATTAGACGACAGTTGGACAAATTGGAGTGTACCTGTAAATCTTGGAAAATATATCAATACATTACAAAGCGACGAAGATTTATCTGTAAATACTGCCGGTACAATTGGTTATACTGTAAAAGAAAATGAAGTTGGAGCACCTGGCGATTTAGATGTTTTTCAGTTTGTAATACCCGAAATTGCCCGCCCCGAACAAACAATAACACTTTATGGTTTTGTAACCAATGAAAAAGATTCGGCAGCAGCCGTAAACTTACGAATTACAAACATGAGAACCAATAAATTACAAACAGTAGTGCCTTCATTCGCCGGAGACGGTTCGTATAGTGTTAATCTTCCATTTGATAAATTTTTGCTTGAAATAAATATGAAAGGTTTTCTATATTATTCCGAAGAAATTGATTTATCCGACCCATCTAAATATATTCCAAAGAAAACTATCAGAGATAAAATTGGATTAGAAACACAGAAAAAAATTGATGAATTAACTTCAAATGTCGATTCGTACAATAAACAATTGAATGAACTAAATTCCTCAGAATCTACCGATATAAAAGCCACATTTGAAGCTTATGAAGTACTGCTCGAAAAATATAATAAAGCATTAGCAGAACTTCAGTATGCAATAGTTGAAAGAAAATACGAATGGCTGGCAGAAGAAAAAAAATATGAAGATGTACGTAAAGATATTAAAGTTCAACGTGCCACCGAAGGAGCAACATTTAAACTTGATAATATCTTTTTCGATTTAGGAAAAGCCACATTAAAAGATGAATCAATGCCGGCATTGGATTTACTTTATAATATATTAGTAAAAAATGCGATTGACATTGAATTGGGAGGGCATACCGATAGTATTGGCTCAAGCGAAAGCAATATAAAATTATCTCAAGATAGGGTAAACTCTGTTATGAATTATCTTTTAAATAAAGGTATAGCAAATAATAGAATTGTAGCCGTTGGATATGGTGAAGACAAGCCTGTTGCGTCAAATACTACTGACGAAGGCAGAGCTCAAAATCGTAGAGTAGAAGTTAAAATTATAGACAATTCGCCTAAACAACGTGAAGGAACAGAAGTTGATTTAGTCGAAAAACCCGAAGAAAAAAAGAAAGAAGAACCCGTAGTTGTTCAGAAAATTTCACTGGATTTTGATTTACTTTCAACCCTTCAAGCTGCTGCCAAAATAGGTGGATTACCCGAAGGAAGTCCTTGTGGCGATAAACCTCAATATACAAGCAACACTTCAACAACTACTACAACTACTACTACAAAAGCTAAAAGAAAAACAGGTAGTAGCCATAGTCAGTTCGATAAAGACGATTATATATACAAAGGATTTAATGTAGGTATCGAAAACTTCGATTATATATATACACCAATGCTTTTAGGAGTTAATATGCGTTTTGTTAGAAGACGTAATTTTGATGATAACGGAATAGCATCTGAACATAATTTTGCATATTTTCTAAAGAGTGGAAATACAAACTGGGGCTTCGGTTATCAGTATTTTAATTTTATTGGTTTTAAAGAAAAAACCGGACTCCCTGTAGGTTTACTTTGGGGATTAGAAACCAAAATGTTCAGCTTAAAAGATACAGCATCAAGTACTCAGGCTCGCGGTTACTTTGGAATCCCGCTTGGAGCAAGAGGATTAATAAATTTGGGTGGAATTGTTTTAAGCCCCGATGCATATTATCATATTGCAATTGTTTCGTCAGAAGCAGAACGTAAACTTGGTAAAAAAGTAAATTATTTGGTGTTAGGAGCAAATGTAAGATGGAAAATCTTCTATGGAGGAGCACACTTGAATTTAGGAAAAAGCATAAATTATTTTGGATTTAGAGCTGGGATTAGTTTGTAGTTTGAGGTTTCCGTAATTGAGTGACACAGCCTATCCCGAACTTTCGGGGAAACAATTCCTACGAAAATTCAATTAGTAAATGCGAATTTTTAAGTTTCAATAAAATTCATATATTTGCTTTATAATAGAATTTTAAAAAATATTTAATTATGATAGTATTATTAGACATAAAGGACAGCAAGGCTGATTTCTTTATGGAACTGATGAAAAATTTTTCTTTTGTGAAGACAAAACCGTTTAATCAGGAAAAAGAAAAATTTCTGAATAGCATCAGCGAGGCAGTTGAAGAAGTCAAACTTCATAAACAAGGAAAAATAAAATTAAAATCTGCAAGAGAATTATTGGATGAGCTATAAAATAAATACATCCCATAAATTTGTTCGTGAACTAAAGCGACTTTCAAAAAAGTATCCTTCACTAAAACGAGAATACGCTGAATTAATTCCTCATCTTGAAAATAACCCTTTTGAAGGAACTCATATTGGGTACGGATGTTATAAAATTCGCCTCGCAGTAACATCAAAAGGTAAAGGTGAAAGCGGTAGTGCAAGGATAATTACCTATGTATATGTACAAAAAGAAACTGTTTATCTCATCTCAATTTATGATAAATCGGAACAAGCAAATATTTCTGATAAAGAAATAAAAGAACGTTTAAGAATGATTGAATAATACTTTGTATCCAGATAGTTTGTTTATAACAAAAAGTGGAGTCCAGCTCCCACTCAAAAAAACGGGGTGTAACCGAAAAACCTAAAGAGTAGGAAAACATTAAATTAATTAACTATGAGAACAACACTTCAAAAAACAATTTTAATTGCATTAGTCGTATTTTTTAGCATTTCAGCTAATTCACAAGACGGACCAAAAGGTACAGTAAAACTTAATTTATTTGGTTTAGCATTTCGAAATATAAATTTGCAAGGTGAATATGCTTTTCACAAAAACTTTTCGGGTTGCTTTGGTTTTAACTTTATGCTTCCAGGCAAGTTGCCAGGTGCATTTCCTAGTGCATCAACAGAAGCTTTAGAAAGTGCCGGTTTTAAAAATTTTAGTGTTTCAGGTTATTCATTTACACCTGAGTTACGCTTTTACCCTGGAAAAAAAGACGAACACCAAGCTCCACATGGTTTTTATTTAGCTCCATATTTCCGTTATGGTAAATATACTTTTAAAACAGATTTTGACTTTACAAATGAAGATACCGGGAATACAGATACTTACAAATCAGCATTTTCTTATGGCGGATATGGAGGTGGATTAATGATTGGTACACAATGGTTAATCGGAGAACATTTTTCAATTGATTGGTATATACTTGGAGGTCATGGTGGCTCAGGAAATGTTAGTATTTCACTTACCGACCCAGCAATTGGTGATTTATCTGCCGAAGGAAAAGCTGAACTTGAGAAAGAACTTGCAGAAAGTGGCAAAAACGCTACTGTAACAATTTCAGGAGATAAAGCAACAGTAAAAGTTAAAACCCCATGTATGGGATTCAGGATGGGTTTAAGTTTAGGCTTTGCTTTTTGATATTTTTTTTAAATTAATTATTTACATTCTGAACCCTTCAATGTTTTGAAAACATTGAAGGGTTTATAAAAGCTAAAATGCATACAACAACGCTAACACTCGAATACTCAAATACAAAAAAACAAATACTGATTTTAGAATTTTTAATATAAAATCTTGAAATCCAAAACTTGTACTGAATTTATTTCAACAACCAAAATTTTAAATACAAAATAGGCGGATTCCGAAAAGCCTTACGAGTAGGAAACTTAACATTAAAAAAATGAAAATATTTATCCTCTTTACTTTTATAACATTTATTTTGCTCTGGAGCATAAAATCTTTTACTCAACCAAGATTTTTAGCATTTAATGTTTATCAATTCAGCTCAATAAAAAGTAAACCTCAAAATGGACCAAAACTAAGAGAAAAAAATATTCCATATACTTTTACTGCTGTAAGCGTAGGAAATGATAGATTTTTAGGTGGTGATTTTGGAATGATTCCAGCATTACTTGCTGAATTAGCAGGAAAATCGGCGAGTGATTACAAAAGCTTCGATGCAGGATTTTTATCAATGTATGGAGGAAAACAGGTAGAAACAACTGATGATTATACAATTGGAATAGGGCTAGATATGGATATTAGAGCATTAGGTGCTCCAGGTTTTGATAATGGAATGTACACATTAGGTCCAGTATTATGTACTCAATACAGAATAAATAAAATTGTTACTTATGTTTGTGTGTTAGGGGCAGGAATTGGGACAGGTTGGGAGATACAATGGAGAAATTCTATTTCGGTTGGTTATGGAAAGGTTGGATTTAATTTACAACCAGATTTAAACTTTTATAAAAAGAAAGGCTCAAGTATTACAACAAGGTCTTTACGATTAGGTATTTCATTTAGATTAGATTAATGAAACCCTCAATTTCATTCTTACTAAATTACTACTTCAAATATCTTTCAGAAAAAAGCTATTAATTTAAATAAAAAGTGGAGTTCAGATACCACTAAAAAAACGAGGCGTTACCGAAAAGCCATAAGAGTAGGAAAACTTAAAATAAATAAAATATGAAAAGAACATTTATTACAGCAACTTTAATAATTTTTGCTGTATTTGTAACACAAGCTCAGAAACTTACATTTGAAAAAACCTACGAGGTTGAAGGTAAAGCAAAAAGAGGATTCTTAGATGAAGTTTACATTAATCCTTCTGACAAAACAACTGTGCTTTCATTTGGCACAAAAGTTAACACAAGCAAAACCTTATCAGGTAAAGGCGATAAAGTTAAAATTAAATATCAAAATTACATTTTTGATAAAGACTACAACTTTGTGAAAATCGAAGAGAAAGAAGAAGAATATAAAGCTGGTAAATTTAAAGGTGAATATTTTGTTGTAGAAGGTGTTTCAATTGGAGCTGGTATAGGAGGAATGGTACTTAAAAAAAAGAAAATAGAATATACATGGAGCTGGTATAATAAAAACTATAACAAGAAAGTAACACTTCTTGATAAGGTTAAACCTAAAACCGAAGATGGTAATAGATTCGCACAATTAAAAGTATTTGAAAATGACGAAACTGGCGACGCATTTGCATTAGTTATAGTAATACCAACAAGAGATAACCCAAACGTTGACCCTCTTGAGTATCATTTTCTTAGAGTTAACAATGATTTAAGTGTTGAAGTTGTTGAAACAATGAAATTTGAAAAACAAATGTCTTTATTTACTACATTTACAATACCAGCAGAAGGAGAAAATGAAAGTGATGAAATTTGTATGCTTTTCAAAGCTTCAAATGCTACTGATAAAGATAAATTAGGTGATAAAAATGATTATGAGATGTGGCGTGTGTCTAATCAAGGTAAATTGCTTAAAAGAGTACCATTTAAAGTTAAGGCAAGTGATTGGGATATTGAACAAATGATTTCAAAACAAGGAAGCTTATACTTTGTAGGACCTGCAAAAGAAGGCAAAGATTTATCAACATCAAAGGTTACATTTTCAGCTTCATGGGGAGACAACCCTAAATGGAAAATTTATCAGTTAGCTAAAATCACAGGCGATAAAGTGGACTATGTAACAACTACCAATTTGGAAGATTTTGAAACAAAACTTAAAAAACCTGAAAATCAAAAAAAGAGCCCTGCCTACAGTGGTAAACGTTTTGATTTTAATTATACAGCAGTTGCAAAAGATGGTTCATTGTTTATTTGTGGACAAAATCTAAATTCAAAAGGTGAACATCTTGATATATTGATGTTTTATTTTGACAATACTGGTATTCTTAAAGCTCAATATGGAGTTCGCCCAGAAGAGATGAATGATGTAGCAAAATTTAATTCATGCACTCAATTTATAAAATTTACAGATAAATATGCTTATTGGGAAGTATGGGAAATGGTTGGTTTTAAAGAAGAAGCAGGAAATGGTGAAAAACCAAAAGCATTAGTTTATCCTAACATTGCAAAGATAGATTTAGCAACAGGTGAAATCAGCAATTTTCAAAAATTTGGTACTGTAAAAGATAAACCAACATATTTTCTACAAAATGATTTTCCAAATATAACAAACCCCGACGATGGTTCTTATACATATCTTGGTTTGAATAAAAAAGGGAATATTTTCTGGTTTGGAAAAATAGGTTTTGAATAAAAATTATTAATATAAAAATAGGCTGTCTTAACCGACTTAAACCTTCAAAGTTATCATAACCTTGAAGGTTTTTTTATTGTAAATATGCGATTTGAAATTGTAAACTTCGAATATTTACTACATATCGCTTTGCATATCTGCGAGATACACATTTAAGTCATTGTTTTTGTACGCATTATAATACGCATGTGGTAAAAATACAATTTGCGCAACATCATTTATGTAATTTTAGCAACTTTCTAAGCGTAAATACTTATTTTTTAAAATCAAGTTTTTCAGTCAGTTAAATCCTCTTCCTCAATAGTAATTTTAACTAATCATTAAAAGAAAAATTTTATGAAAAACTTATTTAAAATATTAATTACAATTTCAGCAGCATTAATTATTTCTAATTCTTCATTTTCAAATAATTTAAATATGCACAACTCTCTATTAATAGTAGATAGCACTGAAATTAACAAACAAAAAATTCATGAACTATATAGTTCAATTACATCAAATGCTTATATACCAGTTAATTTTATCGATAAAAACTTAATTGATAATATTAAAGAATTTTATAATGTAATGAATACATGTAAGCAAATTGAAAAAGAAATTGAAGAAGAAAAAAATAAACCTTTTATCATTTTTGATGCACCGGTTATTGAACAAAACATTGCCGAAAAACACTTTCCAATTGGTTAAATTATTAA
>MENC01000062.1:4798-8230 GCA_001768155.1 Bacteroidetes bacterium GWA2_30_7 | reverse complement strand
AAGGGCAATTGTCTAGTTCTACGGTTGATGAAAATGGATGTCCATCAGTTGGTTGTGAGTAACTGTAGTCAAAGTAATTGATTAATTCTTCAATTCTTACGGCATCTTTAACTGGCTTTTGATTTTGATTAAGAAATCGTCGCACATTTGAATATGAAGCTCTATCAACATCAATTGAAAATGTTGATAAAGGATCATTAATTGAATTTTTAAAAGTATTCTCATTTATCACATCATAACCTTCAGTATTGAATGGTTGTTCATAGCTAAGATTGTCATTTGCTGCATAGTTGTAGCTCATAGTAGCTCCGCTAGCTGCCATTTCTCTTTTTCCCATTTTAGCAATGCCTGCTAGAGACATACTTTTTTCACAGTCAACAACTTTAACTTCTTCAAGAACTTGAACTGATTGAGACATTGCAAAATTTAAAACAGTTTTTTTGCCAATTTCTACTGTCACACTTTTTTTTGTAATTGGTTCATAACCAATCATACTTACTTTTGCTGTGTAAACCCCAGCGGTTGCTTCAATAGAGTAACTTCCGTCAGAGCCTGAAACTCCTGACGCAATAGTCATTCCTTTACTTTGCAAATAAATATTCGCAAATGGAATTGCTTGTCCTGTTTCTTTTTCAGTAACTTTTCCTGTTACAATACCTTTTTCTGTGGTCATTACTACGAATGAACATAAGAAAACTCCTAAGATTAAAATTGCATTTTTCATAACTTAAAATTTTTAGTTTAACTTTTCTTTTTATGACATGATGAAATGAAAATGCTTTTTCCATAAAATCGTGCAAAAAAAATTACAAATAATTTTAATTTAATTGAATGTGAGTATTTTAACTTGAAGTTTTTCAAACGTTTCGTATTTTCAAATGTGAATAATTAATGGTAGAAGAGTTCGTAATTATTTTTTATCTTTGTAAAAAAAACAATGAATTTGAAAGAGAAATATATAATTGGTTTGATTAAATCGAAGATTCAAAAAAAAAATCCAGATGCTGACATTATTCTATTCGGCTCACATGCAAGAGGTACTGCAAACCAAGACTCTGACTGGGATATTCTTATTCTGCTGAATACTTCAAATGTTTCAAGAAAAACAGAACAAGAATATCGACATGAACTTTTTGATGTAGAGCTGGAAACTGGAGAACCAATATCAACATTTGTATATTCAAAAACTGATTGGGAAACAAAACATTCAGTTACACCACTTTATTATAATATATCAAAAGAAGGTATTAGAATATGAACGGAAGCATTGAGGATTTAATAAAATATCGAATTGAAAGAGCCAATGAAACTCTCTCAGATGCACAATTATTAGCTGAAGGTTGTAGGTGGAACTCTTGCATTAACAGGCTATACTACGCATCTTTCTATGCTGTAAATGCTCTTCTTTTAAAAAACAATTTCAGAACTTATACTCATAATGGTTGTAAGTCTAAATTCCACATGGAATTTGTTAAAACAGGAATGATTGATAAAAGTTTTGGAAAACTCTACTCTGACTTATTTGACTGGAGACAGGAGGGAGATTACGCAGACTTTATTACTTTCGACCAATCTACCGTAATTCCTTTTCTTGAACAAACTGAAAACTTTATAAAAGAAATAGAAAAATACCTAAAATAATAAGCTTGATTTCTATTGATTAATAACTCTGACATACAATCCCTAACCGATTTAGAATTAATTGATATTTATAAATCAAAAAATGATAAGTCTATAATCGGTGAATTATTTAAACGATACATCCGTTTTGTATTTGCTATTTGCATGAAATATTTAAAAAATATTGAAAAAAGCGAAGAGGCTGTAATGCAGATTTTCGAAAAACTTTTTACTGATTTATTAAAACATAATATCGAAAACTTTAAATCGTGGCTTCATGTAGTAACAAAAAATCATTGTCTGCATTTGCTTAGAAACGAGTCGTATCAGATAAAACGTGATATTGAAATAAAAAATACTACTGACGTATTTATGGAAAAGCACGACTTTTTGTATCATGATATTGAAAACGATTCTGAAGACAAATTTAATAAGCTCGAAATGGCTGTAAATAGCTTATCGGATGAACAAAAAATGTGTATCGAATTATTTTATTTACAAGAAAAATGTTACGATGAAGTAACAAAAATAACAGGATATACAATGAATCAGGTTAAAAGTTATATCCAAAACGGTAAAAGAAACCTGAAAATTTATTTAACAAATTAATAATGAACTCTAAATTAAAGAACATATTTTCTGAGTCGGGCTGCCCTGCCGATGGAGTTCTTCAAAAGTACTTAAATGGCGAACTTTCTCAAAGCCAGAAGCACGATATAGAAAAGCATTTGATTGATTGCGAAATGTGTTCAGATGAACTCGAAGGGCTTCGTTTGATGAACGATTCGGAACGATTAAATACTATTATTGAAAAAATTAATAATCAAATAGATAACAAAACAAAAATCAGAATATTAAAGCCCCTTTTTTCATTTGTAAGAATTGCTGCGGTGCTACTAATTCTTATAATAATTGGTTCGATGTATGTTTTATATAAAAACTTCAATAGCTTAAAAACAGAAAAAAATTTATCAGAAAACGTTGAACAATCTGAAGCATCTGAACAACCTCAAAAAACACCATCGCCCGATGATGCAAATTTTACAGATTCGATACGAAAACAGGATATAACAACAGAAACTAAAAAAGTAATTGCTGAAAATAAATCAAAACAAATTTCAGATAAAGAATTATTGACAAAAATACGTTCAGGAAAAAAGAATGAAGCCGAAAAACTATCTGAAATTGATGATGTTAATGAAGAAAGCGAAATTCAAACGGCTACAGGAGGAAATTCCGGAGCTTCGTCAATAGCTTATTTAGAAGCAACCGGAGGTATAAAAAATGTTGCTGCACAAGATTCAGATATTCCAAAACCAATTATGGGGGAAAAAATTAAAGAACAACCTGCATCAGAAAATATTGCCGATTTAACTGTTTCTGATGAAATTTCAAAATCGGAAGAGAAATCAGTAAGCCTAGGCAATACAGTTTCTAAAGATAAAAATAAATCGGCTAAAATTGCTGATTCAAAAACTGAAAATGAAAATGAAAGTGCTCCTTCAAAAAGCAGATATTCATCAAATTATAAAAAATCTGATACAACAGGAAATGCTGTTTCAACTCAGGATTCCGAACAAGATATTTCAGAATCTACAATTGATGAATTTAAAAAAACAATGAATAATAATTTAGATTCAATATTAAATATTGCAATAAACGATTATGATAATGATAAAAGCAACGAGTCTAAATTAAGATTAGAACTGATTTTGCAATATACTCACTTTGCATCTTATCAGAAAGCACAATGGTATTATGCACTTACTCTAGTCAAACTTAATAATAGAAATGAAGCAAAAAAGTTGCTTA
>MENC01000062.1:0-4787 GCA_001768155.1 Bacteroidetes bacterium GWA2_30_7 | reverse complement strand
AAAACTCCAAACCATATTTATTTGAAAGATGCTCAGGATAAATTAGTTGAAATTGATAATTGAAAAAATAAAAGACGAATTAATAAATTCAAATCAGAAAAAATAAATTTACCAGAAAAATTTAAATCTGAATCTTAAAAATAAAATCAAAACTAATTGTGGGCGATTTTGCCTAATTTTGTAAGTTGTAAATTGTAAAAATTTAAATGAATTATGGAATCTTTTTTTGAAATTTTAAAATACACATTACCGGCAATCATTGTTTTTATTGCAACATATTTTGTAACTAAATCTTTTTTCGACAACGAATCGCAAAAACGCCGATTGGATTTCAGATTAAATAATCAGAAGCTCATAACTCCTGTTAGATTACAAGCTTATGAACGATTAACATTATTGCTCGAAAGAATTAGTCCTGAATCTTTAATAATGAGAACTCAAGCACAAGGAATGAACTCAAAGCAATTACAATCAGACTTATTGAGCATAATAAGAGCTGAATTTGACCATAATTTATCTCAACAAATTTATGTAACTCCTCAAGCTTGGGAAATTATTAAAAGTACACGTGAAAATATTGTCAAATTAATCAATTCCTGCTCAGATACTGTAAAAGCAGATGCTCCGGCAATCGAATTAAGTAAAAGAATTTTAGAAGTAATAATGTCGAATGAAAAAAATCCAACGTCGATGGCGTTGGATTTTTTAAAAGCTGAAATTAAGCAGTTTATTTAGAATGTGTTAATATGCAAAGTTTCAAGTTTGAAGTTTGAAGTTGCTACGCAGTTTCTATGATTTAAACATTTCAACTTATAAACTTATAAACTCATCAACTTTTATAAACTCATCAACTCATCAACCTATAAGTTCTACACTTCTTTTAACAAACTTAGTTAAATCTTCACCTGTTAACATATTGTTTGATAAAAGTGCTAAATCAATAACTTGCTTAACTATCTTATTTTCTTTGCCATAAATCTGAAGATTAACTTTTTTATCTTCATTTATTTTTTGAATTTGTTTATCAAGTTCTGCAATTTTATCCTTATCTGCTTGTGGAACTTCTTCTGGTTTTTTCTTTTCGTTTGATTTTTCGAGATTTTCCTTTTCAGTTTTTAACGGATTTATACGATTGTTAAATTCTTTAAGCGTTACACCTAAATCGTTATCTTTTTCCGACATCATACGTTTAATAAGTGGATGATTGGTGTTTACAACTAAATTATAATTTTCGGGTAAATCTCTATACATTCCCATTTGACCACCATAAGCCGACATTTCTTTCATACGTCTCATATACTCAGATTGTGTAATAATCATTGGATTCCCTGTTTCCGATAATCCTTCAAAAGAAACAAAGAAAGTAGAATCTTTTGGAACTTGTGATAAAACAACATGCCTTAATTCATCTTCCTGGTCGGGAGTAAAAGACGATTTTAAGTCGTCATCTTTTTTAATTAACTTTTCAATTACATCAGAGTCAACCCTTGTGAAAATGGACTTTTCTAATTTATTTTCAATATTATTCAAAAAGTGCATATCAAGCTGACCATCCATAATAAGAACATCGTATCCTTTAGATTTTGCAGCTTCTATAAAACTATATTGTTTTACTTTATCTGTTGAATAAAGATGTACAATATTATTATTTTTATCAGTTTGATTTGTTTTAATTAATTCTTTATACTCTTCAAATGTAAAATATTTACCATCAAGGTTTTTAAATAAAATAAATTCTTTTGCTTTATCGTAAAACTTTTCGTCAGAAACAACTCCATATTGAATAAAGAGTTTTAAATCGTCCCATTTTTCTTCAAATTGTTTTCTGTCGTTTTTGAAAATTTCCAATAACCTGTCTGACACTTTTTTAGAAATATGAGCCGAAAGTTTCTTAACATTTGAATCGCTTTGCAAATAACTTCTCGATACATTTAATGGAATATCCGGAGAGTCAATAACACCATGAAGAAGGGTTAGAAAATCTGGAACAATTCCTTCTACAGAATCGGTTACAAAAACCTGATTGCAATACAATTGTATTTTATTTTTTTGTATGTCAAAATTGCTTTTAATTTTTGGGAAGTATAGAACTCCTGTCAGGTTAAAAGGATAATCGACGTTTAAATGAATATTAAAAAGTGGAGCATCTGAATATGGATAAAGTTCATCATAAAAGTTTTTATAATCTTCTTCTTTTAACTCCGAAGGCTTTTTAGTCCAAAGTGGAGCTGTATTATTGATTATTTTATCTTTATCGGTATCAACCCATTTTTCATCTTTATATTCCGATTCTTTTCCAAACGCAATTGGAACTGGCAAAAACCTGCTGTATTTTTTTAGTAATTCACTAATTTTAGATTCTTCTAAAAACTCTTTTGATTCATCGTCAATATGAAGAATAATTTCAGTTCCTCTCGTTTCTTTTTTAGAAGCTGTCATTGAATATTCTGGTGAGCCATCGCAAACCCATTTTACCGCTTTTTCTGTTTCGAGATAAGATTTTGTATTGATTTCCACTTTTTCAGAAACCATAAAAGATGAATAAAATCCAAGTCCAAAATGTCCAATTATTGAAGCATTCTCTTTTTTATATTTTTCCAAAAATTCATTTGCACTCGAAAAAGCAATCTGATTAATGTATTTATTTACCTCATCCTCA
Source organism: Bacteroidetes bacterium GWA2_30_7 (assembly GCA_001768155.1). Lineage (GTDB taxonomy): Bacteria > Bacteroidota > Bacteroidia > Bacteroidales > GWF2-33-38 > GWA2-31-9. The sequence continues at coordinate 2,128 of MENC01000062.1, read as the reverse complement.
GACATTCCAATTCCATTGTCGGTAATTGTTAATGTTTTTTTCTTACTATCTAATGAAATTACAACTTTTAAATCGCCCAGCTCTCCTTTAAACTCGCCAATTGACGAAAGGGTTTTAAGTTTTTGAACTGCATCTACACCATTTGAAACTAGTTCTCTTAAAAAAATATCGTGGTCGGAATATAAATATTTTTTAATTATTGGAAAAATGTTTTCGGTTGTAACACCAATGTTTCCTTTGCTCATAATATATAAAATTTTGGTTAAACTTGGTCGCAGGTTGTCAAAAGATATGCCACTAAAGTAGATGCTGACAAATAGGCAGAAGAAGAGGTTCGTTGTTGAAAAATTGATTGATTGATGAGTTTAATCAATTGAAATAGAATTTTTACTGCAAAGAGGCAATTTTGAGTTTTATTTTTATTACATAAATTTTTTTAAATCCCAACAAAAAATTAATAATCTATTAATATTGCGATTAAATTCGCAAAATTAGTATTATATTTGCGAAAATATCCGACAAAATGATACAAAGATTTTTAGAAAATACTATTCAAAAGCGACTAAACGATAATAAAGCTATTATTATTTTAGGTGCACGTCAAGTTGGTAAAACAACTTTGATTAAAAATTTATTTGATAAAGAAAATACACTTTGGCTTAATGGCGATGAATCCGACACCAGAGCAATGTTAGAGAATGTAACATCAACTCAGTTAAAAGCAATTATTGGCAAAAACAAAACTTTTGTAATTGACGAAGCACAACGAATCAAAAACATTGGATTGTGTATAAAATTAATTACAGATAATATTACTGATGTTAAGGTAATTGCAACAGGCTCATCGGCTTTTGAATTATCAAATAAAATAAACGAACCACTCACAGGACGAAAATGGGAATTTAATCTGTTTCCTCTTTCTTTTGCCGAAATGGTTAACCATACAAGCCTTATTGAAGAACGCCGGTTGCTCGAACACAGGCTTATTTATGGCTATTATCCCGATGTTGTAAATAATGCAGGTGATGAGCAAAATATCCTGAAACAGCTAACCGACAGTTATTTATATAAAGATTTATTCGTTTGGGAAAATATTCATAAACCCGATAGAATGGAAAAATTAGTCCAGGCACTTGCTTTTCAGATTGGAAGCGAAGTTTCTTTTAACGAACTTGGCAAATTAACCGGGCTGGATAACGAAACAGTTGAAAAATATATTTCATTGCTCGAAAAAGCATATATAATTTTCCGATTAGGTTCTTTTAGCAGAAATCTTCGTTCAGAACTAAAAAAAAGCAGAAAGATTTACTTTTACGATAACGGTATCAGAAATGCAATAATTAAACAATTTAACCCTACCGGACTTCGACAAGATATTGGAGCGTTATGGGAAAATTTTCTGATTAGCGAACGAATTAAACACTTATCATATAATCAAATATATACAAATCAATATTTCTGGCGTACAATTTCGCAACAAGAAATAGATTATATTGAAGACCGAGATGGAACACTATATGCTTTTGAATTTAAATGGAACGAAAATAAAACAGCACGTTTTCCAAAAACATTTATCGAAGCATATAAAAACAATGAAACAGAATGTATTACAAAACAAAATTTTGAAAAGTTTTTAGGAATGTAATAGCTTGGTTGTAAATTATAAAAGAAATTGAATGGTCTGTTTAAACTCTCCCCCTGCCCCCTCTCTTAAAAAGAGAGGGGAAAGAAGAAGGATGAGTTTGAAATTTAAACTGAAAATAAATAAAATTTAATGTAATAACTGTAAAAACTCTCGCCTCTTCCTCCCCTCTCTATAATAGAGAGGGGTCGGGGGTGAGTAAAATAACTCCAAACATGGCAACCCTAAAACAAATAACTCTTTTTGCCCGTGAACTCAGAAAAAATCAAACTGAGGCAGAGCAAATTATGTGGCAAATTTTACGAAATCGAAAATATAATGGACTTAAATTTCTCAGACAAAATCCAATTATTTATGATATTCATGTTAATTTTGATTACAAATTTTTCATTCCTGATTTTTATTGTCACGAAGCAAAACTTGTTATTGAACTTGATGGCAAAATACATGATTTCCAGAAAGAATACGACTATCAACGAGATTTGA
>MENC01000061.1:6284-14518 GCA_001768155.1 Bacteroidetes bacterium GWA2_30_7 | reverse complement strand
AGGGCATTGTTTCCCCCAATTTCATTGGGGGTTATTCACATTAAATCTCTTCGAGATTTTATAATTCTCTGAAATCAGTTTGAACTTATTAATTTTAATTCAAATTTTTACTATTCTAAGGGTTATTTCCTTTTTTAGATTTACTTGGAATATAAGTGGTTGATAGAACTTTAAATTCGGTTCTGCGATTAAATTGATTACAAATATCTTGTTGGTTTTTTTCAGCTAATGAATTTATGAAATCTTCATTTAAAACTGTTTTTTCGGGGATAAACGAATAAAGAGTTGATATATTTTTGTCGGCTACTTTTGGTTGAGTTTTTCCATATCCTTTTGCTACAAGTCTGTCAGAATCAATTCCTTTTGAAATTATATAATCTACAACAGATTGTGCTCTTTTTTGAGATACCACAAGGTTAATCGAATCATTACCAATCATATCGCTATGCGACATGAGTTCTATTGTAAGAGTTGGATTATCGTTTAAAGTTGTAACAAATGTATCTAATGCAGATTTTGAAGATTCTCGTAAATCCCATTTTGCAAAATCGTATTCAATATTTGGTAATTCAATAGTTTTTGCAATTGACGATAATGTTGCTTCTGTTTTTAAAACCTGACTTCTGTCTAATAAGTTTGTAGTAACGTTACCTTTTCCATTAAAATATCCAGGTTTAGATGCAATATACAAATAATCAGTTTTTGGTTTTAGCTTGAATGAAAATCCGACATCAATTTTAGTTGTATCTCGAAATATTGTTCCGTCGCTTCCAACTATTTTAACAACAGCGCCAACGAGTTGTTCTCCAGTATCTTCGTCTTTAATAATACCAGTTACTGAAAATTCAAGTGGCGGAATATAAAACGAATAAATATCTATTCCTCCCTTGCCTCCTTTTCTTGCCGAAGAAAATAATCCTTTTTCGTTTGAACCTTGAAATACAATTCCAAAATCGTCAGCGTTAGAATTTATTGGATATTTCATATTTTCAACTCTAAAAATTGAATCTTCGTCAACATAGGCTTTGTAAATATCGAGTCCACCCATTGAAATTTCTCTATCGGAAGAAAAGTATAAAATTCCATCTTCTCTAATAAATGGAAATAACTCGTCTGATGGTGAATTAATTGAGTCGCCTAAATTTATTGGAGCGCCCCATTTTCCTCCTTTTCCTTCTTTTGTTACTTTAAAAATATCTGCTCCACCGCTTCCGCCTAGTTCTCTTGACGAAAAGTATAAAGTTTTTTCATCAGCAGATAATGATGGATGTCCGATTGAAATACTGTCGCCAACTAATTGTAATGATGTACATTCGCCCCAATCCGCACCTTGTTTTGAAGAGGTATAAATCTGACAGCCATTTTTCTTTTTTACTTCAATTTTACATTTTGTAAAATACATCTCATTTGCTTTAGAATTGAGTACTGGAACACCTTCATCAAAATCAGAATTAACAAGCGTATCTAGTGGTGTTGCTTCACTCCATTTTCCTTTTCTATCTTTTTGAATTTCAAAAATATCGGTAAATCTATCGCCAACTATTCCGCTTATTTTTTTTCCGGTAGTTTTATCTCTATTTGAAGTGTAGTATATTGAATTATAATCTTTTCGAGAATCATAAGTTGGAGAAAAATCGTTGAATTTTGAATTTAGTGCTCCCATTTCTTCAACAATGTATCTTGTTGGATTATTAGTCCATTCTACTGCCAGACTACAAGCATTGAATCCTTGCAATCCTTTTAAATCTAAAGGAACTAAAGATAAATAATTTTTATATTCTAAAGCGGAAGCTTCGTAATCGCCTAAACAACGAAGCATATTTGCATGATTTAAAACAACTAATGGTGCTTTGTCGTTCATTTTCATAGCTTTTTTATAGAAATTCTCGGCTTGTTTAATGTCTCTCGAATATCTATAACAATCAGCTATTAAGTAATTTATTTCAGCTCTATCGCTTTTGTTTTTAGTTTTTTTATAAACTTTTCGATATAATTGTGAAGCAGCATAATATTCTCCGCCAAAAAATTTATTATCGGCTTTTGTCCGTAATTTATTGACTTTTTGCGAAAAACCAATTAATGAAATAATCAATAAAATGGTAGAAATGAATATCTTAATAATATTTTTATTGTGTATCAGCCTTAAAATCATTAATATAATTACTATTACTAAGCTTCAGAAATAATATTTTTATAAACGTAGGTTGCAAAGATATATTTTTTAAACATAAAAATTAATCAGTTTTTTTGAATGTAATTAAATAATAACTTTATGGAGTTTAAACTAAAAAATATTTATGAAGGTTAAATGTTTAATATTCATGTGTTTTCTGAATATTTCGTTATTTGCAAGTGAGAATAATCTTATTGACAGTTTAGAAAATTTAATTAAAACTCAAAACGATACAAATTTAGTTATATCGTTAAATGAATTAACATGGCAATACCGAACAATATCGCAAAGCAAAGCAATTGAATATGGAAATAAAGCTTTGGAATTATCTACTAAACTCAATTATAAAAGAGGTATTGCTCAGTCGTATAACGATTTAGGTATTATTTTTTATGATAAAAAGGAATATACAAAAGCAATAAAATTTTACAATAATTCATTAAAAATTCGTGAAATATTAAACGATCAAAATGGTAAGGCTGGTTTGTTAATGAAAATAGGAATTGTGCATGAGAGTAACGGTGATTTTATTAAGGCAATTGAATATAGTCAAAAAGCATTATCAATTTATGAACAAAATGGTAATGAGTATGGTGCAGCAGCATGTATGAATAATATTGCTGTTATTAATATGGATATTAATAATAATGATGAAGCTTTAAAATATTTCCAAAAAGTTGTTGAAATTAGGAAAAAAATTAATGATTTATATAATTTGTCGGGTACATATGTGAATATTGCAAGCATTTATGTTAAAAAGCACGAAAATAACGAAGCTATAAAACATTATCTTAAATCGCTTGAATTGTGCAGAGAAATTGGCGATAAAGAGTATCTGGCTTCAAATTTAAATAATTTATGTTCGGCGTATATAAATATTAATGATTTTGAAAATGCACAAAAGGCTGTTAATGAGGCTTATCGGTTTAGAAAAGAACTAAATAATCAATCAGGATTAATATCTTGTTTGAAAAATATGGCAGATATAAATATTAAATTAGGCAAATTTAATGTCGCTTTTGAAAAATTAAATGAAGCATTTGAAATAACAAAAACTATTAATTCCAGAACTGATTTGCCCTCGTTATATAGTTCGTTTGCAAATTATTATGAAGCTATTGGAGATTATAAAAATGCTTTAGAATATCAGAAATTACAATTTTTATACAATGATTCATTATTAAATGAAAATATGATTGATAAAATTTCTGAATTACAAATTAAATATGAAACTGATAAGAAAGAAACTGAAAATCAAAAGCTTGTTCAAGATAATAAATTAAAGGAATTAACATTAAAAAATATAGAAAAGTCTAAGCAAAATCAATTATTGATTTTTATTAATTTGTTAATTATCATAGTATTGACAGCAATTTTTATTTATTATAGAAATAAACAAAAACATAAACATGAATTGATTAAAACTCAGAGTTTACAAGAAAAGCTAAGATTTAAAGCCGTTGTAGATTCAGAAGAAAAAGAGAGGACAAGAATTGCTAAAGAACTTCACGATGGCTTAGGACAATTATTATCTTCGGCAAAATTAAATATTTCAAGTCTGGAAGATAATATCGTAAAAGATGACGAGTATTTACTTAAAAATTCTTTAAAAATTATAGATGAAGCCGTTGTTGAAGTCAGAAGTATTTCTCATAACTTAATGCCAACAGCTTTAATGAATTATGGGTTAAAAGAAGCGATAAAAGAATTGTGTAGAAGAGTAAATGATTCTAAAAAAATAATTATTGATTTTAATTCCGAAAAATTTGATATTAAACTAATTAAAGAAACTGAAATTATACTTTACAGAATAATTCAGGAAATAATTAATAATATGCTCAAACATTCAAAAGCTGATAAAATAAATATTGAACTTACAAATTCCCAAAACACCTTAAAACTTTATATTAACGATAATGGAGTTGGTTTTGATAAATCAGAAATTAGTCGAAGTAAAGGAATTGGATGGCAAAATATTTATTCAAGAGTTTCGATTTTGAATGGAGAAATTATTGTAAATTCGCAAATAGGAAAAGGTACTGAAATTGAAATACATATTTAGTGTTTGTAATAAAACTCCAAAAAACAAAAAACAAATGTCAAGTAAATTACAATTCTCAAAATTTCAATTCTCAAAACAGTTTGAATATTAAGCATTTGTAATTTATTTGATTTTTGAAGATTGAAATTTGCGATGCATTGAGTTTTGTCGAAATGTTATTTCTAAAAATAAACTGTTTTATTTGATGCACTATTTAAAGTTAATATGGAAACCGAAAAACAAAAAATATTAATAGTTGACGACCATCAAATGTTTATTGATGGTATTAAATCGTTATTAAGAAATCAAAATGTTTATAATATTATTGCAGAAGCACTTGATGGTAAATCGGCACTTGATGTTATTGAAAATAACAAGATTGATATCGTAATCAGTGATATTAATATGCCAAATATGTCGGGCATTGAGTTGATAAAAATTATAAAGTCAAAATATCCAGAAATAAAAGTCATTATTGTTAGTATGCACAATGATAGAACAATAATATCAGAAATAATGATGGCTGAAGCTGAAGGTTATATACTTAAAAATACCGGGAAAAAAGAACTTTTCGATGCTTTATATAATGTCTCAAATCACGGAACTTATTACTGCAACGAGGTTTTAAGCATAATGATGGATACTGTTAAAAAAGAAAAAAAATCTGAAAAAGCTATTAAAAATCTAACTGAACGTGAAATTGAAATTCTTAATCTAATTGTACAAGAATTTTCGAGTGAACAGATTGCTGAAAAGCTTTTTATAAGTAAAAGAACGGTCGATACTCATCGAATAAATATACTTAATAAAACAAATTCTAAAACTGTAGTTGGTCTAATAAAATATGCAATTGCTAATCATATAATTGAGTAAAAAAAACTCATAACTTCAAATCAAAATCTTAAATTATTAAATTATACATACTAGGTATTAATACCCATATAATTCAGTAGTATTACCTATTTTATACCTTGTCATACATTTCTTATCTTTGATAGTTAAATAATGGAATTATGATAATGCTCTCAGAAAGAGAAATTGAAATATTGAAATTGATTGCTGACGAATTATCATCTATAGAAATTTCAGAAAAGCTAAATATTAGTATTAGAACAGTTGATTCTCACAGAAGAAATATCATTGCTAAAACCGGTGCAAAAACATTAATTGGACTTTACAAATATGCAATTAAAAATCAGCTAGTTGATTTATATATTAAGGTATGATATTATAAAAATCTCTAGTAAATATAAGACTATAATTTCAAGTCATCTTTCAAACTTTTGAAAATTTCAAAAAACCAATAAAATCTAATTTTTATTTCTAATTTTATCAAATTATTTCTGAAAATTAAATTTTATGGATGAGTTTTTTGTGTTCCTAATATTTTTATTAGTTGTATTAATCGCTGTATTTCAGCTAATTTCATTTGCAAGAATTGGTAGCATTAAACAAGAAATCAAAAAACTTCATCAACTCATCAAGGCAGGTGCTTTGATACAAAAGCCGGTTGAAAAGGTTGTAGAGAGAATAGTGGAAAAAATTGTTGTTGTTGATGATAAAAAAGAAACACCAAAGGTTATTCCGGAAGAAATAAAAGAAATAAAAACTCCTATAATAAAACCTCCATTAACTTTTATACCACAGGAATTTGAAGAATATAAAATAACTGAGAAAAAACCAGAACCTGTAATTCTTGAAAAAACTAAAGAGAAGAAAAAAGGCTTTTTTGAAACATTCTTTGAGAAAAATCCTGATATGGAAAAGTTTATCGGAGAAAATCTTATCAGCAAAATTGGAATTGTAATTCTTGTTCTTGGCTTGGGTTTCTTTGTAAAATTTGCAATTGATAATAATTGGATTAATGAGTATGGAAGAGTTGCAATTGGAGTGCTAAGCGGAGGAATTTTAATAGGTCTTGCTCATTTTTTAAGAAAATCATTTGCAGCTTTCAGCTCTATTTTGGTAGGTGGCGGAATTGCTGTTTTGTACTTTACATTCGGAATTGCTTTTCATCAGTATCAGCTATTTAGTCAGGCAGTTACATTTGTGATTATGGTTTTTATTACAATTTTTGCAATAATTATTTCATTGGCTTACGATAGAAAAGAACTTGCGGTAATTGCAATGCTTGGCGGTTTTGGAACACCATTTTTTGTGAGTACTGGTGATGGGAATTACATTGTACTTTTTAGCTATTTGCTAATTTTAAATTCGGGAATGTTAATACTATCGTATTTCAAAAACTGGTACATACTGAATTTCATTGCATTTGTCTTTACAGGAATTATTTATGGAGCATGGTTATTTACCAAATGTCCTGAAACTCTGCCTTATCCACCTTATAAGGGTGCTTTAATTTTTGGAACATTATTCTACCTGATGTTTTTTGTAATGAATATTATTAATAACGTAAAAGAAAAACAAAAGTTCAGGTTTTATGAGATATTTATCTTATTATCAAATACATTTTGTTTTTTCTCTGCAGGAATTTTTATTTTTCATAATGTTTTGGAAGGAAGGCTTCAAGGTGTTTTTACAGTTTTATTAGGAGTTTTTAATTTCATTTTTGCGTTTGTTTTATTTAGAAATAATAAAGTTGATAAAAACCTGATTTACTTTTTAATAGGATTAGTTCTTACATTTGTAAGCCTTGCTGCACCAATTCAATTAAATGGAAATTACATCACTTTATTTTGGGCAGCCGAAGCTGTTTTGTTATTATGGTTGGGTTACAAATCTGAAATTAAAATTATTTCATTGGCTTCAGTAGTGGTTGTAAATCTGATGATTATAAGTTTAATAATGGATTGGTCTATGAATTATACCCGCATTTATGATTTAGTAAAAGGCGAATATGTTTTTAATATTTTACCTGCATTTTTAAATAAAGTTTTCATTACGGGGATTGTTGTTTCAGCATCATTATTTATTTCGGGTTATCTTACAATACAAAATAAAGAAAAGTATGTATTCTGGGGTTTTAAATCAGCAAACTATAAACATATTCTAACAGGATTATTTTTGCTGTTTTTCTTTTTGATTTTATTCGTAGAAATCAGATATCAATTAGTTCAAAATGAAGTTTTAAGACCTGTTTTATACTCAGTTACTGGAGGTTTGATATTTTTGTACGCACTTTCAGCAACAATATGGGCGTCATTTCCAAAACCACGAAAAGTTTATTTTGAAATATTTACTGGAATAATTCCGATACTTTTATTTTTATATATGATATTTTACAAACATCAATTTGTAAATCTTCGAAATGCGTATTTATCAGGCAGATATGAACTTACATATATTCAATTTTTATCACATTATGTATCAATAATTGCTATTTGCTTTTTAATATTTTGGTTTACAAAAAACGTTATTCACATTTTTGGACAAAAATCAATTTTTAATCGTCTGAATTACTGGCTTGTAACTTTTATTTGTATATTTATTATCAGTGCTGAAACTGATACAATGGTTGTACTAAATATGATTAAGGAAAATTCGGAATATCATCATATTCTGATGCAAACAAAGAAAATCGCATATCCTATAATTTGGGGAATTTCGGCATTTATTCTGATGTACTTTGGAATGAAAAATAAAATGCGTGATTTACGAATAATTTCACTTTCGGTAATTCTTATAACATTAATAAAATTATTTGCTTACGATATTCAAGGAATTAATGAAGGTGGAAAAATTGCAGCATTTATTTCTCTGGGAATCTTGCTTTTAATAGTTTCATTTATGTATCAGAAATTGAAAAAACTTTTGCTTGATGATGAAAATGTTTTAAAAACAGTTGATGTTACAGATTTTGACGATTCAAAAAAATAATAGTAGTTTTAGCAAATTAAAAAAATTAAGAATTTAAAATATTAGTTATGGCAGTTCAGAAAGACCTTGATGCTCACTACACAACATTAGATAAAATTTTTAGACTAAGTATTGGAGAGATTGGAGCTTACAGTGGAGCAAGATACGATGGCGATTTTTCGATGAAACTTGAAGACGCACAAC
>MENC01000061.1:0-6261 GCA_001768155.1 Bacteroidetes bacterium GWA2_30_7 | reverse complement strand
CACGGTGTGGTACTTGCTAAAGGTCAGGCAGATGCTGGTATAAAAAACGGTTTGAAAGTAAAATTCATGGATTCTAAACAAGTAAATGAACAGACTTTTGGAACAAAATTCGATACAGTTACAGCAATGGGAAGCCCCGAACATTTATGTTCTGTTGAGCAATACAGAGATGGAAAACAGAATGAAATTTATAAGACTTATTTTAAGCAACTTAGCGATTTAATTCCGGTTGGAGGCAGAATTTATATTCAAACAATGGTTTTCGGCAAAAATATTATGCCAATTGAGCAAATTCCATTTGGAAAAGTTGATATTTATAAAAAACATCATACCGATGCCGAAATGATGGCAATGCTTTGTGATGTTTTTCCCGGTTCATGGTTACCTTATGGTTCAGAGCAAGTTATAGAAACAGCAAAACCTCATTTCAAATTATTACATATTGATAGTGGACGACTTGATTATATCGAAACCATTCATCAATGGACAAAGAAATTCATGCAGTTTAATTTTCAAAAATATTTACTATTTGCCTCTCTTGCACCAAGTTATGTTACGAGTAGTGCTTTCAGAGCATGGATGCGAAGGTTTAAAGTTGCACCAAATCTTGTAACTTTTGAACGTGAAATTCTTGAGCATTATAGAATGGTTTATGAAAAAGTTGAGTAAAATTTATTGTTAAATTGCTTTATTGTTAAATTGTTATTTACTGTTTATTTCACAATGATATTTATCAATCTAACAATTTAACTGTTTAATAATTAAGCAATTTACTTATTTTGAAAAAATTCACTACAGTTGTATTTTCCTTATTATTGTTTGTATCAGTTGTATTTTCCCAAAAATATCAACCAAAAACAGCATCACTAAATTTATGTAATAATGCAAACGAAATGTACCAGATGGGAAATCTGCATGGTGCAAGTTTGGCTTTAATAAGTGCTATTGAAGCAGATAGTTTGTATGCAAAACCATATCAGTTACTTGCAAAAATTTATTACGAACTTGAGGAGCTTGGTAAAATGCGACAAGTTTATAAAGACTTACTTCGTGTTTATCCTGAAGATTATCCCGACAGTTATTATTATATAGCTACAATTGATTTTAAAACAAAGAGTTACGACAGTGCTGTATTTTATTATAATAAGGTAATTGCAAGCACAAAAGCAGAGGAAAAATTAAAGAAATATTCTGCACAGTTATTAAAAAAAGTTGAATTTATTGTAAATGCAATTAAAAATCCTGTTCCGTTTAATCCTGTAAATCTCGGGAGCAAAATAAATTCTGAACTTGACGAATATTTGCCGTCGCTCACAATTGATGAAGATATGTTGGTGCTAACCGTTCAGGTTCCGAAAGAAAATTTTGAAGGAGGAAGTATGTTCCAGGAAGATTTTTTTGTTTCCAAAAAAGCAAATAATATTTGGGAAGCAAAGCAAAAGATTGAAGGAAAAGTAAATACAAAAAATAACGAAGGTGCACAATCAATCTCTTCTGATGGAAAATTTTTGTATTTTTCGGCTTGTGAACGTAACGACGGATATGGAGAATGTGATATTTATTATTCCGAAAAAACCGAAACAGGTTGGTCAACAGCAAAAAATATTGGTCAAAAAATTAATTCAGGATATTGGGAAGCGCAACCATCAATTTCGCCTGATGGTACCGAACTTTATTTTGCAAGTACTCGTCCGGGAGGAGAAGGAGTTACAGATATTTGGGTAACAAAAAAAGATAGTCTTGGAAATTGGGATTTTCCTGTGAATCTTGGAAAAAATATTAATACCGATGCAGTTGAACAATTTCCATTTATTCATACTGATAATCAAACACTTTATTTTGGTTCGGAAGGTCATGCAGGAATGGGCGGTGCCGATTTGTTTTATTCACGCAGAGATTCAAACTGGCGATGGTCAAAACCTGTAAATCTTGGTTATCCGATTAATACTGAGGGAGATGAATTAAGTTTGATTGTAAATGCAAAGGGCGATATCGCTTATTTTGCATCTGACCGTAAAGGAGGATTTGGCAAACAGGATATTTATATGTTTGAGTTATATGGTAATGCACGACCTGTTCCGGTAACTTATTTAAAAGGGAGAGTTTTCGACTTTGAAACAAAAGAGCCGCTGAGTGCCGATTTTGAATTAATTGAATTAGAGAACGATAAAGTTGTAATGTCGTCAATTTCAGATTCCAAAAACGGTGAATTTATTGTTTGTATTCCTGTAAATAAAAATTATGCACTTAATGTTTCAAAAAATGGTTATATGTTTTATTCCGATAATTTTTCGTTATCGAACATTAATAAACCAGGAAAACCATATTTAAAAGATATTCCGTTGCATAAAGTTAAAGAAGGAGAGACAGTTGTACTTAAAAATATCTTTTTTAAGACTAACTCTTACGAATTATTGCCCGAATCAATTTCAGAATTAAATAAGCTGATTAATTTTATGAATTACTATCCCGATATGAAAATTGAAGTTTCGGGACATACCGATAATACAGGAAAAATTGAGTTAAATACAAAACTTTCTGAAAATCGAGCAAAATCGGTTTATGATTACCTTATTAAAAAGAATATTTCGACTCAAAGGCTTGAATTTAAAGGCTATGCCGATACAAAACCAATTGCATCGAATACTACACCCGACGGAAAAGCACAGAATCGAAGAACTGAGTTTAAGATTATTTCGTTGAAGTAGGGTTAATAAATTATTTGCTTAAATTGATTTAATTTTAAACTCAACCGCTAATACTATAAATCATAAACTAAAATTTGTAAAAAATAGTTTATTTAACCTAACTTTGTAAATGTTAAGATTAGAAATAACAATGATTTTAAATTAAGAATTATGAAATCAAAAAAATATCTTCACCTTCCCATACTTGTTGAACAGGACGAAGACAATTATTATATTGTGAGTTGTCCTGTTTATAAAGGTTGCCACTCTTATGGTAAAACTATTGATGAAGCATTGGAAAATATTGTTGAGGTTATTCAGATTTGTATTGATGAAGAAAAAGATAAAAAACTAAAAACATCTAACAGATTTATTGGATTTAGGGAGCTACAAATGCCTATAAAACAGGCTTCTTTATAACTTTTAATTTATGTCGTCGAAGCTGCCTGTTATTTCAGGAAAAGAACTGATAAAGTTTCTAAACAGCCTTGGTTTTGTGGTTGTTAGAGTTAATGGTTCACATCATCGGCTTAAACATACTGACGGTAGAGTAACCACAGTTCCAGTTCATAAAAACGATTCTGTTCCAAAAGGATTATTACGTAAAATTATCCGAGAAGATATTGATATTGAGCTTGATAATTTTGTGAAACTATTTGAAGATTTTTAATAATATTTTTTTATTCTTTATGTTGCAACTAAATTATGAAGAATTCTGTAAGGATAACCAGAACTGATAATTGCAGAAATTAAAACATTTGTGTCTAAAACAATTTTATGCATTGTTTCTTACTTTTTCAATTTCAGCATTAATTTCATCTAAAGTCATTTCAGAAAGTCCATTATTCTTTGCAATTCTTAAAGATTTTTCAATTGACTTTTGAAATAATTCTTTTAAAATACCTTCTTTTAGTTTAGAGAAATTAATAACATTATTGTTCAGTCCATATTTTAAATAATCTTTTTTACTTACTAATATTTGTACTTGTGCTGTTCTCATAAATTTCAATTATATAAACAAAAATAACCAATTTTCTAAAAAATTACAAATATATAGTTACCTTCAATACTTGATAACTCTCAGTAACAATATAATAGTCCAATAAATATTCATATTTTTTTTCATTTCTTACCATATTGTATTCTCTCTTTTGAAAGGGTCGAAGTTTAAGGAAGCTTAATAAGGAAAGGCTCTGAATAGAAGAACTGAGTTTAAGATTATTTCGTTGAAGTAGGTTTTTATAATTATTATTTGAACAATTGGTAAGAGTATTGGCAACTCAATAATCATATATTCAACGCTTTGCGGGTTTCTGATGTTGCGGTCTTAAATGCTCGTCACTGTCCCCACGCAGCGAAGATAATAGAAAGCAGAAAACTTTCAACTTGCTCTTCACCCGCAATAGCAGAAACCCGCTGTTAGCAACTGGACGATATTCCTTTGATGTCAATAATTTGAGTTGTCTTATTTTTATAATAAAACTGCTTATCTGCTTCGCTCCTGTAAATATTGTTTAGATGTTGCGTAATTGGTTATAAAATAACCTGTTGCGTAATGAAAACTTCTGTTTTTATAAATTAACCATAAATGCCTTTATATTTATTTGTTAAATCAAATTAGAGGACTAAAGCAGATAAGCAGTATAATAAATATATCCTTATATTTAGGGGAAGAAATAAATTTAATTATTTTCTTATTACTGTAACAACATTAGAATGCCATTCTGCTTCAGGCCAACTATTAAGCACATCGCCTTCATTTAATACTATTTTTGGATTTGCTATTGCCATTATTTCATATTCTATTCCAATATCCTGTGTATTTCGGCCTATATATGCATTACAATTCCATGTCCCATCGGAAGAAATGGTAGTGTTTGGTTGTACCCAGTAACCTTGTATACTCATTGGATGCACTATTACGTAAACTTTTTTAGAAATATCAACAATTTTTCCTTTAATCACTTGTCTCCATCCTACTTTTAAACTATCAGTTATATTAATAACCTGCAAATTTTTAGTTTCTTTAATTTGCCTTTCTGTTATAACATTTTTTATTTCAAATTTGTCTAAAGTTACAGCATTTAATTTCTGAAAAATACTATCAAATCTACATATTAATTGAATTATTGTATCTTGTTTTGCTTTATTATCACTATTCAATTTTGAATTTTTATCATTAACATATATAGTTGAACTTGCCATCAATATAAAGCCAACAAAAAATAATTTCCACTTCCATTTTTTTGTCATTAATCCAGAGGCACCTATTAATCCAAACCCTATAATATTTAGAATTATAATAAATAAATCCATAGGATCACTTTCCTTTCCTGATTACTTCAATTATATCTGAACTACATTTTGCCTTAGGCCATTCATTTAAAACTTTTCCATCAGATAATGTTACTTGTGGGTCAACAAAGGCTTTGATTTCAAAATGTTCTCCAATATATTGAGAACCTTGTTCAGCAATATAAATCTGTACTTGCCAGGTAGTATCATTTTTGAAACTTACCTTTGGTTGTACCCAACGATTTTGTAACCCATTAGCCATAGGATGAACTATTACCCATACTTCTTTAAAATTTCCAGTTATATTTCCTCTCACAATGGGTTGCCATTTTACAGAATCCATATCTTTAGGTTCTGTAATTTTAATTTTACAATCAGTTTGACTGGTTTGACATTTTACTGTTATAAAAAGTAAACCAACGAATAAGAATAATAAAATTTGTTTCATAAGTTTATTAATTTATTTATACTGCCTACTATTTTATAGCTTTTCGGCTTACGCTGTATTATTTTTTTAAAGAATTTTCAGATAATACCATTTCAATAAAAATCTATTTTATCATACCCCAAATTTGTATTATAATTGGGTCATAATTATAGTATCTCGCATCAGAACCAAAATAAATATCTTTATTGTTACTATTATAGAAATCGCTTACTGGGCAATATGTTTTATCACTAATACCTGTAACTATTGTATAATCAGAACCCATATAAACATCCTTTGCTATACCTAATGTTATTGGTTTAGAAACTTCAAAATAAACATACTTAATACTAGATGGATAAACCAGGGTGAAGTTTGGACTTGCACGGTAATCATCACCACGATAATCATTATATGACACGACAACACGTTGTAAAAATACCATATCCTCTGTACTCTGAGATTTTAAATCTAAACAACAAAATAAAAAGAGAATTAAAATAAGAGATTTCAAAATAGTATTTTTCATATGATTTATTTTTAAGTATTTAAATCGTAATTCCTAAACTAATATTTCCATTGAGAATCTTTAATATTACCAGTATTATTGTTGCCCTTGCTGACATTTCCGAAATCAAATCTAGAATCTGCACCTTTAGGTTGCTGACAATGATCATTTGGTCCAGTAGCATTAAAGGGATTACCAGAAGGAGCTTTTGTTCCAATTTTTCCCGTTTCTTCTCTAATAAATGCCCCATCTTGATAAAGATAATTAGTTTGTGTCCCATCGCCATTTATTTTTTCATATTGACAAAAAATGCCATTTTTTGAACAATTTTTGGCATATTCTTT
>MENC01000060.1 GCA_001768155.1 Bacteroidetes bacterium GWA2_30_7 | reverse complement strand
GATTCCTATTGCTAGATTAATCATTTCATTGATTACAGGATTTCCTTACGAATCGTTATTAACTGGAGCATTGTATCCTATTTTTACACATTTTATTTTTGGAATGACTGGTGCAATAATTGCATATTCTGCAATTTCTGGAGTTAAGAAGCTAATGAAATAAATGTTACACAACTTTTAGATTTTAGAATTTTCAAAACATGCGATATGCAATTAGATACATAACTATTTTTATTAGCTTAATACTTTTAATTCAATGTAAAAAGGCTCAATTGTCTGATGTCGAGCCAATAATCAGTTTTAAAACAGATTCTGGTTTCACTTTTTCTGATAAAACTCTAAAATTAGGCGATACAATAAAAGTTGGAATTATTGCAAATTCTGCCGATGGTGAAAATATTACATTATTCAATACAAAGTTTTTTGCTGGCGAACAAAGCACTTCGGTAGATTCAGGCTTAAATTCTTCAGAACTTAATTACGAAAGACAAATTATCAAAGGAATATCTGAAAAAGAAACATGGATTTTCATGGTTAAAAATAAAGCAGGATTAAGACAAGAAATATCAATTAATTTATTTAAAGATTCTACTTCGGAATTTATTAATATAACCCACATTCCAAAAGTAATTCTTGGAGCACAACTCAATAATAATTATGGAACAGCTTGGTCTTCATCGCTTGATTCAGTTTTTTCAATCACTAAAGCTTATACAAATCAATCGTCAATCGACTTCCTTTATTTTTACGATTTTAATGGCGATGAAAATACAATTTCTTCACCCGGTGGAAATGTCGATACTTCAATTTATGGTTCAACTTATAGTCCTAGTTATTGGTCAACACGAAATACAACAAGATTTGAACTTACAACATTAACAGTTCAGGAATTTGATAATTCATACAACGACAGTCTGATATATGCAAATACATTTGATTACGCATCAGGCAAAAGAAAAAGTAAAAATTTGAAAACAAACGATATATATTCTTTTGTTCTGAATAATGCCGGAAAAAAAGGATTGTTTAAAGTTCTTTCTGTTGACGGAACTACAGCAGGGAAAATAGAACTTGAAATAAAGATTCAAAATTAGATAAATTGTTAAACTGATAAATGGTTAAATTGTTTGTAGTTCGTAGTTTTTTTTATAGTACTTCACTTTGGAGTGTTAGAGTGGTGTGGTTTGGTTCTATGTTAAAGTTTTCGTTGTTCATTTTCGTTATTTTATTTAATATACTTTCTAGTTCTTTAATTGCCCAAAACGAAACCACCGATTCTGCAAATTATAAATTACAAGAAGTTATTGTAACTGCCACAAGAACTGAAAAACTTGTAAGCAAAGTTGCAGGAAATTGTGAAATAATTTCTAAAAATGAAATACAAAATTCATCGGTAAATAATATTGACGATTTATTGAAAAGTGCCGGAAGTGTTTATGTAAATCGTAGTTGGGGAATCTTTTCAAAAAATTCAAGCGTTACAATGCGAGGATTAAATAGTTCGTCACGCACATTGGTTATGTTAGATGGAATACCGATGAATAAGCTGTCAGGAGGAGCAGTTAACTGGCATGCAATAAATCCAGATGATATTGGAAAAATTGAAATTGTAAAAGGACCTGTATCTGCCTTATATGGCGGAAATGCGATGGGAGGCACAATAAATATGATTTCGTCAGAGCCTGATAAAAAAGCGTCAGGAAGTATAAAAATATTTTATGGCGACCACAATACAATCGGAACAAGTTTAAATTTATCGGGCAAAGACTCTCCAATTAATGGCTTTTTTTGGAATATATCGGCATTTACACGCAAAGGCGATGGTTATATTTTTATTCCCGAAGAAAGTATAACTCAATACGATAAACCACTTTACCTGACCGAATATGGGCTAAATGGGAAACTTGGATATAAATTCAAAAAAGGAAGCAAGGTATCATTCAATTATCATCATTACAATGAATTAAGAGGTTCTGGCGATTCGTTTTTCGAAAAAGACGGAAGTTATGAGAAAATAATTACCGGAATTTATACATTAAATTATACAAGCAAGATAGGGAAATTTAATTCAACTTTAGGAGCATTCCTTTATTCCGAAAAGTATTTTAATCAAGATGAAAGTATGAATAATTTTAACGAATATCGTTTATTGTTCAGAGATGTTTTGAAAAATGATTATGGCATAAATTGGACTGTTTCGGGAAAATTTAATGAGAAAAATACAATTACAACCGGTTTTGAAATCAGAAATGGCGATGTAAACAGCGATGAGGATTATAAAACATCTACAGATTTTATAAACTATCATGGAAATCTTTCTTTATATGGACTATTCGTTCAGGATGATTTTGAAATCAGCCAAAAATTTAACTTAGTTGCCGGATTAAGAGTCGATTATGCAAGATTTTATAATGGAAGTTTGTTTGTAACTGAACCATCAAGCGTAACTGGTTATGAAGGAGACGTAAACAAAAAATTTCATGAAAGCAATTGGTTTGCTTACAGCCCTAAACTGGCTCTAAAATATTCAATAAGCGAACATTTAAGTTCATACATTTCTTACTCTACCGGCTTTATGCCGCCAAAACTCGACGATTTATGCAAATCAGGAAAAATTAATCGTGGATTTAAACTCGCAAATCCTGATTTGTTGCCCGAAAAGTTGAAAAACTTTGAAGTTGGAGCTAATTACAATTTGAATAAACTTTCAACAAAAACATCAGTATATTATTCTATCGGTACCGATTTTCAGTACTTTGCAAAAACAGGAGAAGTAATTGTTGCCGCAAATGGCGAAGAAAAACCAATTTTTATAAGAAAAAATATAAGCGAAATAAGTATAAAAGGTGCAGAAATTGAATTAAAATACAATTTACACAAACACATTCAAGTAAAAGCCTCATATTCATACAATAAACCAACTATTACGAAATACAATGGAAATGATTCGCTAAATGATTTAACAGGGAATACTCTTCTTGAAGTTCCTTCAGATATGTTTTTTGGAGGCTTTTCATATTTGAACGAAAAAATTATAAATTTTGATATTTCATATAATTACATAAGTGCACAATGGGCTGACGATGAAAACACTATAGAACTTGAGCCTTATGGATTGGTAAATATTAGAATTTCAAAAGACATTAAAAAAAGGTTTAACTTTTACATTGATATTCAAAATTTATTCAACAAAATTTATGTTGACCGCAAAGGGCAATTACCCCCCGGGCGATTTTCAATGCTTGGAATAAAAGTGAACTTTTAACCACAAACTACAAACATGAAACCTCAAACTACAAACAACAAAATTTACGCTTATGAAAACAACTTTTATTTTTTTAATTATTTTAATGTTGAGTTTTTGCTCAATGTATTCGCAAGACTTAGTTGCAAAATGGACGTTCCCTACCGGTTCGGCAAGTGATGCAAATCCCGATGGTGGATTAGCAATTAACACCGGAAAAGTATTTATAACAGCAGGAGGAACAAGCAGCATTGATTTTTCAAAAAATGGAGCATCTTCTAAATCTGCTCAGGTTACCGGTTGGGACAATGGTGCTGATACTAAATTTTGTCAAATATCGCTTACAACTACAGGTTATAAAGATATTCAAATAAGTTCAAAAATGCAGTCAGGTGGAAATAATCCCGGACCTAGAGATTTTAAATTGCAGTATAAAATTGATGATTCAGGAACTTGGACTGATGTTGTAAATTCAACAATTGTAACAGCAAACGATTGGACAACAGGAGTATTGAGCAATTTACCTCTTCCAACAGAATGTAACGATACAGCATTGATTTACATCAGATGGATTATGACTTCAAATACCGACAATGTAGGTGGAACAGTTGCTTCTACCGGAATTTTAAAAACAGATGATATATACGTTTATGGAACTTCTTTAACAGGGATTGAGGAAAATTCTGTAAATGACAATATTAAAGTATTTTATAATAATTTAAACAATTCAATTCAGGTTAACTCTTTTGTAACTATTGAAACAGTTAAAATATACAATATTAACGGCTCACTTTTAAGTACTGAAAATATTAACGAAAATAATTATTCAGCCAATGCTTCTTTTCTGAAACATGGGATTTACATTGTTATGGTATATACTTCTAAAGGAATTGGGACAAAGAGAGTCGTTGTAAATAAATAATTGAATAAAAGAATAAACAATTGTATCTTTGTATAAGAAAAATTATTTTCAACTATTATGAATAATACAACAATATTTATTACATACAATCCAAATACAGCATTAGAAGAAACTCTTGCAGCAAGATTACACACTATAGGAGCAGTAAGTGGTTTTACAATGTATTTGCCCGATAGATTTAATTCTGAAAATGAAATTAGTGAAGAATCAAAAGTAAGAATTAGTCGTTCAAACTATCTTGTTATGTTTTCAACTAAATCACTCTCAAACATTGTTAAACAAGAAATAGAATTTGCTTTTAATTATTTGAATGATAAGTCAAAAATTATAGTTATTTATGATAAGCTTAAAGGGAAAAATCTTTCTGGTGAAATAACAAGTCATTTTACTTCATTTTACTTTGACGAATTTGAAAATAGACAAGATAAACTATTAGAAAAAATTATTAATACAATTTCTCATAAAGAGAAAGATAAAGTTATTGTACAACAATCAAATAAAATTTCAACACTAAAAAAACAAAAAGACGATAGTAATGCCTTAGCAGCATTAATTGGTGTTGGCTTAGGTTTATTAGTTCTTGGTGCTATTTTTAGCAAAAAATAATGGCGTTAGATAGTGTTATTTTTGACAATACCGTTTTTAATTATTTTCTTAGATTGAAAACTGTTAATTTAGAACTGATATGCAGGAGTTTAATTAAAGAAAAAGTTCTAATCCCCTCTCAAATTGTTGTTGAGATGGAGCGATTGGCTCAAATAGAGCCTCAATTTCTTCCAAAAATAAATAAATGGATTGAATTATCATATCGTAAAAGTTTTTATCAATTTTGCGATACTTTCGATTCAATAATTTTTGAAACTGTCAGTAAAAAATTAGATATTGGTGAAGCTGGAGCAATTGCTCAAGCTGAAAAAACTAGAGTTAGATGGTTTATTAGTGATGACATTAAAAATCTTCCTTTCATAACACAAAATTATAACAATATAAGAGTTTACAGTATTTATTTTTTAATTTGTTTAGCAGACATATCTGGTTTGTTGGCTGATTATAATGTAGTTATTAAAGAATTTCTTGCAATTAGAAAGTATTCTTATTTTAATTCAAAAACACGTAAGCAATTTAAAGCATCTCTAAGATATGAATATACTGAAGCATTAAAATTATATGGAATCTCATATAATAAAAAGCTTATTTCAAGAAAAACGAGTATTGATACCATTCTTAAAAACTAATTTTATTATGAAGCCTTTAATTTTATTATTATTTATTAATATCTTATTTTACTCATGTAAACAACCTAAACATAACAATGAATTAAAAGAGATGTCAGATAGCATTTCAGGAAAACTAACTATTTTTCATGCAGGAAGCATGTCGGTTCCGCTAAAGAAAATTGCCGATGAGTTTAAAGTTGAAAATCCAAAAGTTGAGGTTCTATTGGAAGCTGCTGGAAGTCGTGAATGTGCCAGAAAAATAATCGATTTAAATAAAGAATGTGATGTAATGGTTTCTGCCGATTATGCAGTAATTGATGATTTATTAATTCCAAAATTTGCTTCATGGAATATTAAATTTGCTTCAAACGAAATGGTTATTGCATACAACGAAAAATCAAGATATTCAAGCGAAATTAATGCTCAAAATTGGTATAATATTCTTCTAAAAAAAGACGTTGCTTTTGGTCGTTCTGACCCAAATTCCGACCCATGCGGTTATCGTTCTGTTTTAACAGTAAAACTTGCCGAAATTTATTACAACGAAAAAGGCTTGATAGATAAGATTTTAAAAAAGGATAACAATTATATCCGTCCAAAAGAAGTCGATTTACTAAGTCATTTAGAACTGCATACTATTGATTATTTTTTTATTTATCGTTCAGTAGCCGAGCAACATAATTTAAAATATGTAACACTTTCAGATAGTATAAATCTTAAAAATCCTGAACTAACCGATTTTTATAAAACAGCCTCAGTTGAAGTAAGTGGCAAAAAACCTGATGAAACTACTACTATTTACGGAGAGCCAATGGTTTATGGAATTACAATGATTAATAATACTGCAAATAAAGTTGCTGCATTGGCTTTTATAAAATTCTTTTTAAACAAAGAAAAAGGAATGAAAATTATTGAATCAGACGGACAAAAATCAGTAATTCCATCTATAACCAAAACTTATGATTCGTTGACTGAAGAGTTGAAGCAATTTGCAAAAAAATAGCTTCAAATATTTCAACTTATCAACTCATCCTCTTCCTACCTCGAAATAACAATTCTTTTAGAAATCTGACTATTTTCGGATACAACCGAAATAATATACATTCCGTTTGGCAAATCAGAAATATTTATTTTAGAAATTGGAGTTATCGAATTTTCACTATATACATTTTTACCAAGTAAATTATATATGTTAACATTTAAGTTTTGATTCTCTGATGAAACTATATTAAGAATATTGTTTGCCGGATTTGGAAAAATCTTAAAATCAAATGATTTGTTTTTTAATTCATTAACACCTACAAAATTGCACAATAAAATATCAAATCCAAAAGCTGTATTTAATGATGAAATTTCGTTAAATTGTTTCCAACTATTAGAAAAAACATATGCAGTATTTGTACCAGTTGTTCCTCTATCTTCAGCTATAAAAGTCGCAAAAGTATCAACAGGATTATTGTAATAAACTTCGTAACCTACATAAAAAGTATCTATTACTGATATAGTTGAGTGAAAACCAATATTAGCCCAATAACCTTCCATAAATTCACTAATTAACACATCTTTTGAACCAAGTTCATTATTGGGTTTTGAATTTAAATTATCCCATACTTTCAAAGTAATATAATTCGATGAATCTGCTGAAAATGCTCTGAATATTGGTAAATTTATATAATTTAAATTTTTAGTAGTCGAAGTATAAAATCTATCGGCAAATTTTTTAAAACCATACTCGTTTTGCCCTGTCCAATACCCCCAAGCATCTGTGAAATTGTAAACAGTTAAATTATCGGAATTTGTAAAGTTTGATATAGTATCGCATTGAAAATCAGAGTAAGGGCCAAATCCATTTAAGCTTGTAAATCCCGAGTTATTTGGGTCGAGCCAGGATTTTATTTGTTCAGAATTTGAACTATATTTATTCCATGCTAAATCGAATCTGCTGAAATAATCATCAATTGAATTTCCGCATTGAGCTTGACCTCCTGTTAAACTTCCAATAATTCGATGATTAGCGTCGAATAATGGTGAACCGGATGACCCCCCTTCGGTTGTTCCAATATCCCACTGAGAAATCAACCAATGGCTATTATAGTCGTAACCATTCCCATAATTTGCAATTGTTTGAGGGTTGTAATCTTTCGATATTTTTTTTACATCTCCATCTGGGTGATGAATACATGTCGAATTAGCTGTAGCAGAAGTTGATAAAGACCATCCGGCAAAATATGGTTGATATATTGGAGGTGGATTTGTACTCATCTGAACAAGGCAAAAATCGATATTAATAGAAGTAGCTTTTAATTGGCATCCTGAAATGGATTGATTTAATGAACTATTTGAGCTATTACATGTTGAATGTTCGTAATTAAAATAAAATATCCACTCATCATAAGGTTGTGTTGCACAATGATTAGCTGTAAGAAAAAAAGGTGTGCCATCTTGTAAAGTATTGTTAATTAGCGAACCACTACATATATTTGTTCCACCAATTAAAACTTTACATACAGCTCTTTTTTCTTTTTGCCAGGCAGAACCTTCTGTACAATTAATATCAACATTACATGCCCCAGATTTATCATAAGTATCTTCTTGAACAAAAGATTCTATTGATTTATAACCATGATTTACTTTATAAATTTCTAATTCGCCACTAAATTCTGAATTTTTTGGTTCGTTATATTCTACGATAATTGAATTAGAATTAATAATTGATGTTGCCAGTTTTCCTGTTGGAATTTGATTTTTATTAGTAAATGCACCAAGTATTTCGGTTCGATTTTCGTTGTAAATAAAGAGTTTAGCACCAATTGGAATTATAAATTTTTTGAAAATCACATTCAGCGATAACGCAGCTTCTGAATAAAAACCAATTCTCCAAATTTTATCTCCATTTTCGAGTATATCCCATTTTCCTGAGTTATTTGTATTATAATTTACTTCAACAGTTTTTGCAAACCGATAAGGTTTTAAGCCTGAATTTTCGTTTTCAATATCTTCTGAAAGCAACTTTGA
>MENC01000059.1 GCA_001768155.1 Bacteroidetes bacterium GWA2_30_7 | reverse complement strand
GAAGAACCTTAATTGATAATTATGGGAAAATCATTCTGCCTTTTAACAGCCCTGAGAATATCAATAGTGCAAAAAGTCTAATTAGCTCTGGTGCAAATGAGTTAACCAGTGTTTTATCAGAATTATTTGAAAATGCTGATATTATTGAGCAAAAACTGAATGAAGATTATGGGCTTACCGAATTATTCAAGGACTATTCAAACTCACTTTCTCCTTTAATACAATACTTTGTACATTTGCTTACCGTTGGCGAGAACGATTACTTTGTTACTGAAATTGAGGACCTTTTCAAAGATTCTTTGGAATACTATTTACTTGATACAGCAGAGAAAAAAGAAAAATTCATATCAATCTGTAAGTCAATATATTTACATATACAGTCAAAATATAAGAATCAAGCTGGTGCTTTAAGTTTTGCTGATAAAACTGGATTTTCTGTTCCATCTGTAATAGCAGTAATGACTGTTGCATCTCAAAATCAAGAGATTAAAGATTTAAGTTCTTGGTCGAAAGAGCAACTGTTTAACAGAAAAAATATTGATAATCTTACAGAAAAAATTAGAGTAATAGCAACACTGAGGGAAACAAATTTGGGTATAGATGATAGTTTCGCTCAATTCAATCCAGAATTATACGCTAAAATTATTGTTGATTGGGTAAAAGGCGATAAGTTATCTAGCATTGCAAATCAACACCCTAAATTTAATATTCAAAATAGAAATGAGCAAGAAATAGAAAAACGAATTACCGATTTTATAAAAAAAATGAATGATATACGTTTCAAAGCTTCTTGGGGTCTAAGTGCATTAGAAGGAATAGTAAGAGGGAAAGAAGAAATAAAGGATTCACATATTCCTTCACTGGTGTATTTTGGAGTTGATAATGAAAAAGCACTAGCTTTTAGAATGATTGGAGCTCCAAGGGCTTTATCCTTTTCATTACAAAACATATTGGATAAAAACTTAAATGAATATTCTTACAAGAGTTTGAGAAATAGGGTTAATGGTTTGACAAATTCCGATTGGGATGGTTTAAAACCATCAAATTCTTCATTGAACGGAATGGAATGGAAAAGAATATCAGAAATTCTAATTAAATAAAAATTTGGTAAAATGAAGAGCGAAGACATAACAACGTGTATGTGGAAATAGCGAGTGAAGTAGGAAATCGAAGGTCTGTGCATTTGCTAAACGGAAAGGATAATGCTTTTAATACGCTACTGCCACATACACTCAAACCGATAGGTTAAGAAAACAATTCAGCAATTCAACCCTTTAACAATTTCATAATTAATAACTTTACATTGCTAAAATGATACTTCTCGCTGATAGTGGCTCATCAAAAACTGACTGGGTTTTAATAAATAATGACCAGCAACTTTCTTATTTTAATACAATAGGGTTAAATCCATATTTTACCGATTCGTTAAAAGTAACTGAATCAATTCAATCAATTTTATCATTCGAAATCATTAATCAAATCGACAATGTTTTTTTTTATGGTGCAGGTTGCTCAAATTCAGATAAATCAGAAATAATTAAGAAAGGAATTCAATCAATAATAAAAAAGGTTGAAATTTCGGTAAAATCAGATTTATTAGGAGCAGCAAGAGCATTATTTAAAAATGAAAAAGGTATTGCAGTAATTCTCGGAACAGGTTCAAATGCTGGATTTTATAACGGTAAAGAAATTATAAAAAATGTTGGTTCATTTGGGTATATTCTTGGAGACGAAGGCAGTGGTGCATTTTTAGGGCTAAGTCTGATAAAATCATATTTGAATAAAGAATTGCCTAAAAACCTTTCAGAAAAGTTTGAAAAACAATATAAAACTTCAAAAACCGAAATACTCGAAAACGTTTATAAAAAGCCATTTCCAAATCGTTATTTAGCAGGATTTACAAAATTTATCAAAGAAAATATTGATGAAGAGTTCATTTACAGCTTAGTATATAATTCGTTTTTAAAGTTCTTCTTAAATCAAATAGAAAAATATGAAAAAAAAGAAGCCGAAAAAATTCGTTTTACCGGCTCTGTAGCTCATCATTTTCAAGAAATTTTATTAAAAGTCAGCTCTCATTTAAACTATAAGGTCGATTTAATTCTCGAAAAACCAATAAATGAATTGGTAAAATATCATATTTAAGTTGTAAAATAGATTTTGTGCAATCGAATTGGGCTAAAAGCCCTTTTTTTAATTTTACTTTCGAACTCGGGGCTTGAGATTTGAGGCTTGTTACTTGGAATTTGAGACTTGGGACTGAAACCTGCCAGATCACTTCCCACTTGCCCTCGAAGACCTTGCAGGTTTTGGTACTTGGAATTTGAGACTTGGTACTTGGAACTTTTTATATCATTCCCAATCCAAGAAATGCAGCATGTAGAGAAACAGTAATTACAATATACAAAAGTCTGGAATTTGCAGGTGCTAAACCTAGAAAATGATATTCAATTGACGAAAATTTACAAGTAGTAATACAATCACCGCAATATGTACATGTTAAACCAGGTTTCCCTGATTCAATATCAGTTTTATTTAAAGCATCATATTTACAATGTTTAGAACATAATAAACAAGTTGTGCAACTTGAATTTATTTTGATTCTGAATGGATTAATAAATTTTAAAAACATTACTAAAGTTCCAATTGGACAAAACAAAGTGCAATGAATCATTTTCTTTCTTTTTCGGGATAAAAAAACTATTATCAGTAAACCCATAATTCCTACAGAAATACCTGATGCGGCTGCATAAAAAGTAGGAATGTTCAATAATCGTAATAGTATTGTAAAAAAGATTATTATAGCTAAAAAGCTAAATTTCCAAATAAATTTATTTTTTATTGGAATTTGTTTTGGATATTTTTCTGAATTTGAAAAAGCATTATCTATTCCTCCAAAATAACATAAATGACTACACCATGATGGACCAGATAATATTATTGTACTTAAAAAAAGAACAGGCATTATCGAAAATTCAAATCTATAAATTGGACCTGCTAAAATAATTGCAGGAACTGGTACGTGCAGATTTCCAGTTAATAAAAACTTATCAAACCCTAAAAGACCTAAAGTTAATTGTCCATAAAAAACAATTGTAAATAATAACCATGAATACATTCTCCATTTTGAAGTATTTTTTTGCTCACTCATTTTATAAGATAAAAATCCTGCATAAAATGATAAAACAAATATCTCTATCCATCCACCATTATGAAAAAAACGTTCTGCAATAATCATTTGCAAGTGTCCTTTTAATTGAACAATTGATAAAAGGCTAAAAGTTATTAGAAATGCCGGTAACGATACCGAAAGAAAGATTTTTTTATTAAACATTCGAAAATTGAAAAATTTACTGATTATTAATATGCGAAAGTACTAAACTAGAAATACAATCTCAAAATAATTATGTAACATCTCAATAACAAATTGGAAAAGTCCATTTTGAACAATAGAATAATAGAATAACGAATGAAGAATAACGAAATAAAGCCCACGATGCGACTGTGTTTTCTTTTATTTCAAAATTCTTTTTTCAAATATTCAGATGTTCTATTATTCAATTTATACAACTAACTATTGAGAACTTGCATAATTTTATGCTAAATAAAAAAGGACAGAATATTCTGTCCTTTTGATGTATAAATTAAGCTTTGTTTTTTATTAAAGAACTACAAGATTAAAATCTTACAGTTATATTAAAACCAATTAATAAACTGTTATAATCTCTTAAATTATATAAATAATTTTTCTGAGCAATAATATTATTGTATGTAGTTGCAAATAATTGGAATGCATGAGTTCCTGTATTTTTTTCTAATCCAAAAGCGTAGCCTGGTTTAGGAGCACCCGGCACATCTTCTCCATCTAAATTTTTTGGATAATCAAATGTTTCAAGAGGCGAAACATAATTAAATTCAGCCATAAATGAAATTTCATTCCAAATTTTATATCTACCGCCTACACTTGCACCTACAGCCTGATTTGCATATAAAGAATCAACTTTATTAAAATGAAGAAAATACGGAGCAATTTCGAAAGATATTTTATCAGAAAATTTACGAGCAATAATTAGCTGATGAAAATAAGATAACCGGTCAGTAAAGCTATAATCTTTTCCAAAATAAGACTTATTTCTTCCATTAACAACAATGTTTCCATAATAAGAAAGAAATATAGGCATACCATTTTCTTGTTGTTGAAGTATCGAATATTTCCACATTAATTCAGTCATTTTATTGAATTTTTCGGTGCCAATACCTAACATTAATTTGTCAGTAATTCCAAAATTAAATCCAAGTCGAATATTTGCAGGTCCATAAAGTCCAAATAAATCACTTAACTTTTTAATTGTTCCTATTCTGTGATGAATAATAAATTCTTTTCCTTTTTTCTTTGGTTGGCTAACGGTTTGATTTTCAATTAACATTGTACATGCAAATGCATCTTCAACCGGAGTTTTTTCTTTTTTCAGACTATCTTCTTGAGACATAACTGATTTGACGCTAAAAACAAGCATCAAAAAAATAATTAACGATAAATTTTTTAACATAACTCTTAATTTATATTTTTTTACATTTAATATTACCAGCATGAAAGTCCATTTCCACAATGACTTGCTGCACCATTACTCGAATAACTTAAACCGTTTGCCATAGTTCCACCTGCATTAACATTTAAAGGCTTGAAAAATGTTTGACCATCAACATGATAAGTTGTTCCGTAAGTACCTTGAAAATTTGGTTCATTAACATTGGTAGAATCGCCTATTTGCGTATTATGACACCAAAAACATTGAACACTACCCCAATATGGTGTTAAATAAGGAGCATTTGAAAAATCCTGATTATTTGATATATGGGTCGCATACTGATGCATTCCTGATGCAGGATAATCACTTTTAACTAGAGAATCTGGTCGTTCAACTTTATAAGGCGATGTCATATTTCCTTTACCATTATGGCAAAAAGTACAAGAAGTTATTTTGCCTGTTTCCCAGCTTGGTGTTGCAGTATAAGTTGCTGTTTGTGAACCGGTGCTTCCGCTCCATGTATAAGTCCCATCAGTTCCCCTAAATGCTGTTCTCCCATTACTATGGCAATATACATTTGAACATTGTTTAGTCCCTGAATCATACGATGGTGCATTAACATCAACCCCATTTCTTGTTGCCATTCCATTAGGATTAAAAGTTAAATTTTTAACGCCGTTCATGTGAGTACTTGTTTCCCAACCATGCCCATAATGACAAGTGCTACAGACAAAAGCATATAAGCCTGTGGTATGCTTTATATGAGCATTGGTAGAATGCTCGGGAAAAGTAGATTTATGACAACTTTCACATTCAGGAGGAATATCTGGAAGTAAAACTGGGTCAGGTGCATTAACTGCATCATAAACAATCTTCTCTTTTGCACAGGAAAATAATAAAATACATCCTGTAAATAATAATAAACTGATTGATTTTAAGCTTTTATAATTCATAAAATAGATATTTTGATTTCACTACAAATAAAGAAAAATTAAATTTAAATTGATATTAAAGTATTAGTTTAAAATGATGTTCTAAAGCATATCTTTTCCCAAGTACCAAGTCTCAAGTCTCAAGTCCCAAGACTTGTATCTTTGAACTTGGAACTTGGAACTTGGATTGCTCATCCTATTTCACTTATTTTAGATAATCTATCATAATCAATAATATTTATTGAATAATTAGAAGTTTCAATAATTCCACTTTCTTTTAGGTCTTTTAGTATTCTAACTGTTGTATCTTTTGTCATTCCTGTCATCTCAGCTAGGTCTTTACTCGATAATCGACAATCAATGGGTTTTCCCATATAAATTTCTTGTTGTAAATAAATTAATGTTTCTGCGAGTCTTCCATTTACTTGCTTTTGAGTCATACTTATTAATTTATTAAAATAAATAAGAGAGTTTGAACTAATATTTTCAACTAATTTTTTGTAAATATTTATATTATCATTTGCAATTTCTTTGAAAATTGCCATATCATATAAGTAGCAAATAGATTCTTCAAGAGCTTTCACAGAGTAATGATGAAATCCATCAACAAAAGCACCGGGCATAATAATTTGTTCAAATGGTTTTATAAATCCTAAAACAAAAAATTTGTTATCAATTCCTTCAATATACGACTTTGCAAAACCTTCTGTTAGCATAGGAATTTGATTTGCCCTTGTTCCTTGTTTAATAATTATTTCATCAGGCAAATATTTAACAATACATTTAGAAGATTCGAATAACTCTAATTCTTTATCATTCATTAAATTTGAAAATGGCTCTAATTCAATACATTTATTAGTTATATTATAAGACATTTTAATTTTATTTAAATTTTAAATATGTAAAGTTATTTAAGTATTTAAAATTATTTTAAGCTTTATAGCATAATTAAGATAATATCATATTTTAATACATTTTATTAATAAAATTATTTACATAATAAGCTGTTTAATAGCTAAATATGATATGCAAATGTTGTTCGACAGCTTAAAGTCCATTTTGTAACGCAATGAATACGTTTTGTATCGCATTATTTGAGTTTACAATTTATCAAATATACGATTAAACATTATCGTAAATATCAGAATATCTTATCATAAGAATTTACATTTGTCCCAATAATTTTAATTTATTCAGGTTAATAAAAATTTAACGGCTTTAACAACTAGAAATTTTATTAACTAACTTTTAAAAATTAAAAATTTTTTATGAGAACAACAAAAATGTTTTTAGGGTTATGTACCCTATTTTCTTTCGTATTATTTTCAACCATTTTTACAGGTTGTAAAGGAAAAGATGGTGAAATTGGACCAGCTGGTGCTAATGGTTCAAATGGAACAAATGGAATTGATGGACTTGATGGTGTTGATGGTGTTGACGCAAATTCTTTTTGCAGAGATTGCCATAATGCAGCAAATTGGAGTGCTGTAATTGCACAGCTTGAATCGTCAAAACATGGTGATAGAGAAGGCAATATGGCTGAAGAAGGACAAAGAAAAGATTGTGCAAAATGTCACTCAGCTCAAGGTTTCTTAGCTACTTTAGAAAATGGTCTGGATACTCCTTCGGTTAATTATGGTAGTAATAGTCAGTGGGCTGCATCAACTAATTTTACCTTAACTTGTAATGTATGTCACGAATTTCACGGAACATTAGACGAAACGGATTTCCCGAATTATGCTTTAAGACATATTCCCGCTTTTGCTCCTATAGCTAATAAAAGTATCACTTGGGATTTTGGAGGTTCAAATGCATGTATGAGTTGCCACCAAAATCGTCCAAACACAAGTGTAAAAATTGCCGGTGTTACAGTGGGTTTAGATACTATTCCAGACGCAACAATGGTTCAAATAACTTCTCAAAGATATGGTGGACACCATGGTCCACAAGGTCAATTATATGCAGGCGTTGGAAAAGGTTCTTATGAAGTTACTGGTACAGCTACTTATGCAAATTCAACTATGCACTCAAGTTTAATTTGTGGAGATTGCCACATATTAAGTACTGCTGACAATACAGACAAAACTGGTGGTCACTATTATAAATTAGCTGATAGAAACGAAACTACTCATGCTGTTATTGCAGGTACTGAGAATGTATCAAAATGTGTTAGTTGTCATAGTAGTGCAACAAATCATAATATTAATAACGTTCAAACAGACGTTAAACAATTAATGTTAGATATTGAAACTAAATTGATTTCTAAAAATATTATGAAAAATAGTGCAGTTGGAACTAATGGTTACGGTGGAGTTAATACCGATGGTTATATTTTAGGAGACAATGGAACTGGTAATGCTTCTTCTTCAAATCCAAGAACTGTAACTGCAAAACAAGCAAAAGCTATTTATAACTTCAAATGTATTTACGAAGATTATAGTTATGGTGTTCACAATCCTACTTATTTTAAAGCATTATTAACTAACTCTAAAGCTGTTATTAATACACTTTAATTTATAAAATAAATATTAATTATTTAAGAACCTGTAACTTACAGGTTCTTTTTTTTGTTTATTAGGCATCTTCCCTAATTTAGGAATTGTTACGAAATAACATGATTATATACCTACCTTCAGCAAAGTCTCCTAAAAGGGACTCTGCGTCAATTAATAACGCAGAGTCCTGTAAACAGAGACTCTGCTGGAGCTTAATCAAATGCACATGTTATTTCGTAACGAATCCTTAGTGTCCACCCATAAAGTCATAAATAAATTTGTAACTAATCAGTGTCTAAAGTTTAGAGTGCCTAAAATGCCTAAAGTTATTAGAATTAGAAATTTATAGCATGTAAAGAAAATATTGTATGTTTTTTCAAAATCAATTAAGAAATTTTCTTTAATTAATAAATTGCTTAAAATAAGCTACTTGTAAATAACTAATAAATTACATTAAATTTTTCATTTAACTTTAAGTACTTTAAAATCAAGGCACTTTAAGTACTGATTAGTTACATAAATTTTAATTCTCATCCCGATATATCGCATTGGCGTTAACTTAAACCATAATGTCGTTTCTACGAAACTTTAAATACCATTGAATGAACGTAAGTTCAATTTGGTTTCAGAGATTTCTAAAATCCCAACGGGATTTAATGTGAATAACCCCCAATAAAATTGGGGGTTATTCATGTTCAACTCCTTCGGAGTTTATATTGCATTTCTTAATGTTCTGAAACCAGTTTGAGCTTACGAAACTTGAATTTTGTTATTTTTTTAAATATGCCGTTTTCTTAGATGCACTAATTAAATTTTATCGGACAATAGTGATTTTTCGGTAAGCAGTAAAATAAAAAGATAAATATATTCTTTTTTCTAATTTAGAATGGTTACAAATATACATTTTTTCAGAACCAAGCATGGCTGTAATATACACATTTTCAGAAGAATGTTGAAAACATGATACTGTCATTTTCTTTCTTAATAAAATTCACCTGCTAAAAAACATCTAAATTAAATTTGCAATTACAATTAGCTTAGATACTTTTGGCTCGTTAAAGTATGTTAAATTTTTATTAATCATTTATAAACAATTAATTTTTAAGCGTATGAATAAATTAAAATTTCTAGTAGGCCTCTGTGCCTTAGCCATGATTGGCTCAACAATTTTTAGTGGATGTAAAGGTAAAGATGGTGAAATTGGACCAGCTGGTGCTAATGGTTCTAATGGAACTAATGGTATTGATGGTGTTGATGCAAACGAAACTTGCAAACTTTGCCACAATCCCGAAAAAGTTGATTTAGTAGTTGAACAGTATGAGTTTTCAAAACACTCTTATGGCGAAGCTGCATTTGAAGAATCAGGTAATACTACTTGTGGAGCTTGCCACACTTCTATGGGCTTCAAGTATGTTGTTGAAAATAATGTACCTGCTACATTTACTGTAGGTACAAATGGTAAATATGCAAACGATTATCAAGCCTCAAGTAGTAATGCTTATGGTGAAATAGTTTGTTTTACTTGTCACAGTAGTTTACATACAACTTATACAGCTGAAGATCTTCCAGCATTAACTACAACAGCAGCAGTTTCTATGACTATGTGGGGTGGTGCTAAATCTATTAACTTAGCAGCTGATGGCGGAAGAAGTAATCTTTGTGTTAAATGTCACCAACCACGTCCGGTTACTACATCTACTTCTACATCAGATGGTAACGTATTAGATTATGCTGCTTTAGTTTCAGCTCCAACGGCTACTTTCTACGATAATACTTCAAGTTCTAACAAAGTATCATTAAGTTTTAGAAGTGGAAATCACTACGGTTCAGTAGGTGCTATTTATGCTGGTGTTGGTGGTGTTGAATTTGGTACTGGTTACACAAATTCTCCTCATACTACAGTTGCTTCTTGCCAAGATTGTCATATGGCTACAGTTACTGGTCGTGCCGGTGGTCATACTTTCTTTGCTAAAGGAAATTTCAATGGTTGTAATGTAACTGGTTGCCATGAAACAAGTCCACTTTCTTCAACTGCAACTAAATTTACTACTACAAGAGCAACAATTAAAGGCTTACTTGAACAACTTGCTACCAAAATTAACACTTTAGGTGATGGCAATCCTCTGTTATTAATTGATACAGACACTGAAGCAAATTTGTGGTATAATTCTACTTCAGCTCATTACGATGGATATTTAAATCTGTACAATTCTTCATCTAATCCAGGTGGATATTATGGTGCAACAGGAAATCCAAAATTCCCAAATTTAACAAATGCACAATTTGGTACAATTCTTAATTTCCAATTAGTTTTAAGAGAATATAGTTTAGGTATTCACAATACAGCTTATACTCAGAAACTTTTAGAAAACTCGCTTACTGCTTGGTAAGAGGTATATTTAATAAATATTAAAGAACCCCGCTAATGCGGGGTTTTTTATTTTAATAATGGTTCTTAAAAATTAAAATTTGGTAAGTTCAAACTGATTTCAGAACATCAGGATATTTACTCACAACTCCGAAGGAGTTGAACATGAATAACCCCCAATGCGGTGCATTGCGATGCACTGAGTTTAATCGAAGTGAGCCTGTCGAAATGAAATTGGGGGGATGACAGATAAAGAGTCCCCCTAACTCCAAAGGAGTTGAATGTGAATAATCTGAATGCTGTGCATTGCGATGTATTTAGCCCAATGTCGTTAAGTTAAAGTATTAATTGGCTAATACTGAGGAATCCTGAAGACAACCGTAGGTTGCGACCGAAGGTCTAATATGAATAACCCCGAATTTTATTCGGGGTATAAACATACCAAATTCTAGAATCCTGAAGACAACCGTAGGTTGCGACCGAAGGTCTAATATAATATTCAACCCATTCTGGGTTATTTTCAGCTTTGATTTTCACCCCGAATTTTATTCGGGGTTATTCAAATTAAAGCCTTTCAGGCTTAACTTAATGACATTGGTATTTAGCCTGTCGAAATTAGTGTTGTAGTGATAGGCATTGTTTCCCCCAATTTCATTGGGGTTTATTCAAATTAAATCTCTTCGAGATTTTATAATTCTCTGAAATCAGTTTGAACTTACA
>MENC01000058.1:12912-15063 GCA_001768155.1 Bacteroidetes bacterium GWA2_30_7 | reverse complement strand
CATGATTTTGCCCTACAGGGACAGCACAACACATTTAACTCAATGGCAGCAGCTATTGCAGGTAGTGTATTCGGAATAAGAAAAGATATTATTCGCGAAAGTTTATCAGATTTTCAAGGCGTTGAACACCGACTCGAGCCGGTTGTAAAAGTTCACGGAATTGAGTTTGTAAACGATTCAAAAGCAACTAATGTTAATTCAACATGGTATGCACTTGAAAGCATGAAAGGCAATGTAATCTGGCTTGCCGGAGGTATTGACAAAGGCAATGATTACGATGCTTTGAAAAAGCTTGTTAAAGAAAAAGTAAAAACAATTATCTGCATTGGAATTGATAATTCTAAAATTCATCAGGCTTTTAATGGCATTGTAACTAATATCATTGATGCATCATCAATGGAAGATGCTGTAAAAAAATCATATTATGCTGGTAAAAAGGGCGATACAGTGTTGTTATCACCGGCTTGTGCCAGTTTCGATAAATTCGAAAATTTTGAAGATAGGGGAAGACGTTTTAAAACGGCAGTTAGAAATTTATAACATAAATAACATAAAAATTGAAAACATTTCTTTCAAAATATTTTAAAGGCGACTCTGTAATTTGGGGAGTAATATTTTTACTGTCGATACTGTCGGTATTGGCGGTTTATAGCTCTACCGGAACATTGGCTTATAAATATCAAGGAGGAAATACTACCTATTATTTTATAAAACAGGGCTTATTTATATTATTTGGATTTTTTATTATTTATATTACACATTCGTTACCTTACAGGTACTATTCCCGAATTTCGCAACTATTGCTTTTTATTGCAGTTCCATTACTATTTTTAACACTTCTTTTAGGTACAAATTTAAATGAAGCTTCTCGTTGGATTACAGTGCCGGGAATAGGTGTTACATTTCAAACTTCCGACTTAGCAAAACTTGCTCTGATAATGTATGTTGCAAGGATGTTAGCAAAAAAACAAGATAACATCAAGGGCTTTAAAGATGCATTTATTCCTATCTTTTTACCAATACTAATTGTTTGCGGACTAATTTTTCCTGCAAATTTCTCTACATCAGCATTACTTTTCTTAACTACTTGGGTTTTAATGTTTGTTGGTAGGATTAGCCTAAAGTAC
This sequence comes from Bacteroidetes bacterium GWA2_30_7, assembly GCA_001768155.1. Classification (GTDB taxonomy): domain Bacteria; phylum Bacteroidota; class Bacteroidia; order Bacteroidales; family GWF2-33-38; genus GWA2-31-9. The sequence continues at coordinate 13,936 of MENC01000058.1, read as the reverse complement.
TTATTTGGAATTATTGGCATTGGCGTAGTTAGTGTATCATTATTTGTATTAATTGCCATGCAGTTACCAAAGCAAGGCAGAGTTGGAACATGGATTAATAGAATCGAAAATTTTATGTCAGGTGATGAAGATACAAATTATCAGGCAGAACAAGCAAAAATTGCAGTTGTAACCGGAGAATTAATAGGCAAAGGTCCCGGAAACAGTTCACAAAGAAATTTTCTTCCTCATCCATATTCCGATTTTATCTACGCAATTATTATTGAAGAGTATGGCTTATTTGGAGGAATAGTTATAGCTTTATTATATTTAGTCCTCTTATACAGAGCAGTTTATATTGCCAAAAGATGTACAGGAATTTTTGGAACTTTTTTGGCAATAGGGCTTGGCTTTAGTTTAGTTTTACAAGCAATGATTAATATGGCTGTTTCTGTAAATCTACTTCCGGTAACCGGACAAACACTCCCTTTTGTAAGTATGGGAGGAACATCAATTTTATTTACCAGTGCTGCAATTGGCATTATACTTAGTGTCAGTAAAAGTACATCAAACGAAAAAATAAATGAACAACCAGCGTAAAATAAAAATTATTATCAGCGGTGGAGGCACAGGAGGTCATGTATTTCCGGCAATTTCTATTGCTAATGCACTAAAAGTCAAAGACAAAGATATCGACATTCTTTTTGTTGGAGCTATTGGAAAAATGGAGATGGAAAAGGTTCCCGCAGCAGGATATAAGATTGTTGGATTGCCTGTTATGGGATTTCATAGGAAATTTACATTCAAAAACTTTTTATTCTTTTATAAGCTTTTGTCGAGTATGTTAAAGGCAGGAAAAGTTGTAACTGCATTTAAACCTGATGTTGTTGTTGGTGTTGGCGGTTTTGCAAGTGGACCTATTCTTAGAGTTGCATCTCGAAGAAATATTCCGGCTTTAATTCAGGAACAAAATTCTTATCCAGGAGTAACAAATAAAATTCTTGCAAAAAGTGTAAATAAAATTTGTGTTGCTTATGAAGGCTTA
>MENC01000058.1:10160-12891 GCA_001768155.1 Bacteroidetes bacterium GWA2_30_7 | reverse complement strand
AAAATTATACTTACAGGTAATCCGGTACGTCAGGATTTAGAAAATATTTATGAGAAAAAAGAAGAAGCTTTAAGGCATTTTGGTTTAGCCGGAAACAAAAGAACCATTCTAATTGTTGGTGGAAGTTTGGGAGCAAAAACAGTAAATCTAAGTTTGTATAATCATATTCAAAAACTTATCGACAGTAAAGTTCAGATTTTATGGCAAACCGGCAAAGCTTTTTATTCCAAAGCAGATGAATTGGTTAAAGAGTTAAAAACAAGCGACATAAAGGTTTTTAGTTTTATTTCCAGAATGGATTTAGCTTATTCGGTTGCCGACCTTGTTGTTTCGAGAGCGGGAGCAAGTACAATTTCTGAATTGTGCTTGGTTCATAAACCTGCAATTTTTGTCCCTTCGCCCAATGTTGCCGAAGACCATCAAACAAAGAATGCAATGGCATTAATTACACATAATGCAGCTATGATGGTAGAAGATAAAGATGCTGAAAAAAAGCTGGTTGAGGCTGCACTTGATTTAATAAAAGATGAATTACGATTAAATATTTATAGAGATAATATTGCAAAAATGGCATATAAAAATTCAGCAAATGTAATTGCCGATGAAATTTTAAAATTAGTTGGAATAAATGATAGAAATTAAAAGATATAAATGTTAGTTAACTATGTGAAATCTATGTTTCTATGTTTCTATGTGGTAAAAGAGTTAAATGGTTAAATTGATACATTGCTAAATTGTTAAATTGTTACTTCAGTAAACGAAAACACAAACATATAACGCAAAATAAAGAATAATTAATAAAATGAAAGTGAGAAAGTGTGATATGGAGAAAGTGAGAAAACTGCGTAGCTAACCTCAAACTTTAAACTTCAAACTATTTGTAAATGAACAAATAAACAAAATGTAAATAGGTGAATATTAAAAATTTAAATAATGTTTTTTTTCTCGGAATTGGCGGTATTGGAATGAGTGCCTTAGCCCGATATTTTTTATCGCTTGGTAAAACTGTGTGTGGTTACGACAAAACTCCATCTGACATAACTGATTCATTATCAACTGAGGGTGCTGAAATTATTTTTAATGATTCTGTTTTAAGTTTACCTAAAATTGACACCGAAACGTTAATTGTTTATACTCCTGCAATTCCAAAAACCAGCAAACTTTTTAATTATTTCATAAACAATAAGTTTGAAATAAAAAAAAGAGCCGAAGTTCTTGGCTTAATTGCAAACGAAATGACTTGCATAGCAGTTTCCGGAACTCACGGAAAAACAACCGTAACAACTCTGATTTCGCACATTTTGACTCATTCAAAAACTGGTTGCAATGCTTTTCTTGGAGGAATATCAAAAAATTATAATACTAATTTTCTGAAATCTGATTCAAATTTGGTTGTAGTTGAGGCTGATGAGTACGATAAATCATTTCATAAACTATTTCCAAAATATTCAGTTGTTACCTCTGTTGACGCTGACCACCTTGATATTTACGACGATTTAAAAAATGTAAAAGATTCATTTAATAAATTCATTAGCAATAATTCGGTCGATGGTTGTGTAGTTATTAAAAAAGGCGTTGATTTAGCTATTCCTGAGAATGTTAAGCATTACTCATACTCTCTAAAAACAGAAGCTGATTATTATGCTGAAAATATTAAAATCAACAGCGAAGGTTTTTACGAATTTGATTTAAATACTCCCTCTTCAAAAATCCAAAATATAAAACTTGGTTTGCCGGGCTTAATAAATGTAGAAAACTCAATAGCAGCAATTGCCATAGCTAAACAATTAGGTGTTGAAGATGTTCAAATTAAAAATGCCCTAAGCGTATTTAATGGCGTAAAAAGGCGATTCGATTTTCAAATCAGAAACTCGCAAATTACTTATATTGACGATTATGCACATCATCCCGAAGAACTAAAAGCGGCAATAAGTAGTATTAAAGAAATGTTTCCGACTAAAAAAATTACCGGAATTTTTCAACCGCATTTATATAGCCGAACACGAGATTTTGCAGATGGATTTGCCGAAAGCCTTAGTTTACTTGATGAATTAATTTTATTGGATATATATCCTGCCAGAGAACTTCCAATTGAAGGAGTTAGCTCTGAAATTATCTTCAATAAAGTAACCCTAAAAAATAAAGTTTTGTGTAGCAAAAATGAATTATTACATGAGCTTGAGAACAAAGAAATTCAAGTACTTGTAACATTCGGAGCCGGAGATATTGATAGAATGGTAAGTCCAATTAAAGAATATTTAATAAAAAAGTACAAAATAAATTGAAATTAGAAAGAGAGTAAATATTAATAGGTAGCTGTCTTGCTCCCTCTCCAATAGGAGAGGGTTGGGGAGAGGTTAAACTTCAAATGCTTCGATAAATGTGGAAAAAAATTAAAATATTGATTTCATGGGTTTTACTGATTGCATACTTTTCGGTATCAATGAGCTTTGTAGCTAATAAAACTGACGAATTTAGATTCAATAAAATTGATATTCAGTTTACCGATAATTCTACACATTATTTTGTCGATAAAGACGAAATTTTGGCAATTATTCAGCCCGACAGTGTAAAAATTATTGGTTCAAAATTAGACCAAATAAATATCTATAATATTGAAAAAAGACTATTAAAACACCCGTCAATATTAAGTGTTGAAGTTTACTCATTAGCAAACGAAACTTTGAAAATTGAAGTTAAACAACGAAATCCTATTGTACGTATTTTTGTT
>MENC01000058.1:8488-10153 GCA_001768155.1 Bacteroidetes bacterium GWA2_30_7 | reverse complement strand
AAAATATTATTGGAAAAAATGTTCAAAATTTTAACGATACTTCTAAATCCGAATATCTGTTGAATAAAATATTTAAACTGTCGGATTATATTTATAAAGACAAATTTTGGAATTCTCAAATAGTTCAGGTTAGTGTAACCGATTACAATGATTTTGAGCTTATTCCATTGGTTGGCAACCAAATAATAAAATTTGGCGAATTAGACGAATTAGAAGGCAAGTTTAAGAAATTAAAATCACTTTACTTAAAGGGATTTAATAACTTAGGATGGAAAACATATAAAGAAATAAATTTAAAATATAACAATCAAGTTGTTTGTTCAAAAAACGAAAATTATGAGCCAGTTAACTAAACAAATCAGTCATGTAGCAGCAATTGACATCGGTACAACAAAAATTGTAGCGATTGCTGGAAAAAAGAACGAACTTGGCAAATTAGATGTCATAGGTATTTGTTCTACACCATCAAAAGGTGTTAAAAGAGGAGTTGTTCTGAACATTGAAGAGACAATAAATTCAATAAAATTTGTTGTTGACGAAATGAAACAGAAATTTAATCTAACCTTAGATGAAGTTTTTGTTGGAATTGCAGGGCAACACATTCGTAGTCTGCAAAATAGAGATTACCTAAATCGTGATAAGTACGATTCGGAAATTAGTGCAGAAGAGTTAAATAAATTAGTGCAAAATATGTACAGAACCGCAATTGATTCTGACGAAGAAATTCTGCATGTAATTCCACAATCTTTTATCGTTGATAAAGAACAAGGTGTGAAAAATCCTGTTGGAATGTGTGGAAGCCGACTCGAAGGAAATTTCCATATCGTGATTGGTAAAATTGCATCGGCTAATAATCTGAAAAAATGTGTAAACAGAGTTGGATTGAACGTTAACTCACTGATTTTAGAGCCATTAGCATCATCGCATGCAACACTTACCGAAGATGAAAAAGAAGCAGGCGTTGTACTTGTTGATATTGGAGGCGGAACTACCGATATTGCAATTTATTACGATGGAATAATTCGTCACACAGCAGTAATTCCTTTTGGAGGAAACGTTATATCTAACGACATTAAAGTTGGTTTCGGAATTCTCGAAAAACAAGCCGAAAAACTAAAAATTCAATTTGGTTCAGCATTAGCCGAAACAACTTCATCAGATAGTTATGTTTCCGTTCCCGGTATAAGTGGACGTGAACCTAAAGAAGTATCATTAAGAAGTCTAGCACACATTATTCAATCAAGAATGGAAGAAATAATTGGTGCAATAATTTTTGAATTAGAATCTTCGCATTATGCCGATAAGTTAGGAGCAGGAATAGTTATTACTGGCGGAGGTTCACTATTAAATGCACTTCCACAGCTTGTTGCTTTTAAAACTGGTATGGAAGTTCGACTCGGTTATCCAAATGAGCATTTATCAGGAAATGTTAGTGAAGAAATTAATCATCCAATGTTTTCAACTGCTGTAGGCTTAATATTAAAAGGATACGAAGCACTCGAAAAAGAATTTAAATTAGTTTCTGAGCCGGAAGTAATTGAAGTTCCAAAAATTGAAGATATAGTTGAAAAGGAAGAGATTATTGAGGTAGCGGAAAACGAGGAGGATTCAAAAGAAAACAAAAATTTGTTCAAAAAATTAGGCAACAGTATAATTAATTTCTTC
>MENC01000058.1:0-8438 GCA_001768155.1 Bacteroidetes bacterium GWA2_30_7 | reverse complement strand
TTTTATAAAAATATACCGAACTATTTTTAAACTAAAAATAATTATTAGCAATCAAATGTTAACAATTATTAGAAATTCAAGTTTTTGATAACGTTTTACTGATTACTTTTAGATTATAAATTAAAGAACTAATCAATATAACAATAATTTATGAACGATGATTTAATGAACTTTGACATTCCGCAAAACAAACACTCAATAATTAAAATTATTGGAGTTGGTGGCGGAGGAGGAAATGCTGTAAATTACATGTTTGCACAAGGCATCAAAGATGTTGATTTTGTGATATGTAACACAGATTCTCAAGCATTATTAAAGAGTCCGATTCCTATCAAAATTCAGCTTGGACAAACATTAACTCAAGGACTTGGTGCCGGAAATTTACCCGAAAAGGGTCGTCAGTCGGCAATTGAAACGCTCGACGATATTTCGGAAGTTTTAAATTCAAATACAAAAATGGTATTTATTACAGCCGGAATGGGTGGAGGAACCGGAACTGGTGCAGCTCCTGTTATTGCACAAGCGGCTAAAGAGTTAGGAATTTTAACTGTCGGAATTGTTACAATTCCCTTCCGTAACGAAGGTCCGCGTAGAATTAATCAGGCAATCGAAGGCATTGCAGCATTAAAAGAACATGTTGATTCATTGTTGGTTATCAATAACGAACGTTTACGCGAAATTTATGGAAATTTGAAGTTATCTGAAGCTTTTTCAAAAGCAGATGAAATTTTAACAACTGCTGCAAAAGGAATTGCCGAAATTATTACAGTACCGGGTTATATAAATGTTGACTTTGCCGATGTTCAAACCGTTATGAAAGAAAGCGGAGTTGCTGTTATGGGTTCTGGCATTTCTGAAGGCGAAGACAGGGCAATTAAAGCAATTGAACTTGCACTTAATTCACCGCTTTTAAACAATAATGACATTAGAGGAGCGAGAAATATTTTATTAAATATCACTTCTGGAATCGAAGAAATTACAATGGACGAAGTTGGAATTATTACAGACTATGTACAGGAAGTTGCCGGTTCAAATACTGACATTATTTGGGGAAATGGTATAGATGAAACGTTAGGAAATAGAATTAATGTTACAATTATTGCAACAGGTTTTGGAACAAGTTCAATTCCAGAATTTTCTAACAGATGTGAAAAGCCAAAACAAATTTTCAATTTGAATGAAAATAAAAAATCAAAAACTGCTGATGCAGATGAAAGTGCTGAAAATAAGCAAGTTTTCAGTCTCGACGATGATGTAAATATTGAAAAAATAAACACATCAAAACCAACAGCAATTTCTCAAATATCTATCCCTTTTGATGCAAACGAAAATAAAGATGCTTCAAAAAATAAAGAAATTGAAGAGTATTATGGCAAGTCAAATAAGGCAGATGAAACTGAAAATACAAGCACTGAAAACCCAAAAAACGATATTAGTAAGAATTATGAAAAGCTTCGTCAATTGAGCCATCTTACAAATAAAAATATTGATGAATTAGAAAGTGAACCTGCATTTAAGCGTCAGCAATTAAATATTGAAACTAAAAATGTTTCACAAGAACAACAATTTTCAAAATATTATTTATCGGAAGACGAAAATAAAAATGTGAATTTCAAGGAAAATAATTCGTATTTGCATGATAATGTTGACTAAAGAATAGTTTGAAGTTTGAGGTTTGTAGTTTGAAGTTGTTAGATTGTGGTTTTGATGAAAGCAAATTTATATTATTTTGCAATTTGATAATTTTAAGTTTTAACATTATCTTTGAATAAATAATAACAAAAAATGCAAAGCTTTATTAAAGACAAAATGCAAGAAATAAGAGTATTATGTCGAAAATTTGATATAAAGACTATGTATGCTTTTGGGTCAGTATGTACTGACAAATTTAACGACTCAAGTGATGTTGATATACTAATATCTTTTAAAGATATTTCAATTGAAAAATATACTGATAATTATTTCAATTTACATTATAAATTACAAGAGTTATTTAATAGAAAAATTGATTTATTGACAGAAAATTCCTTGTCAAATCCGTATTTCATCGAAAGCATAGAAGAAACAAAGCAATTATTATATGCAGCGTGAGATTCTGAAATATCTAATTGACATTAATAAAAAAGATAAACTTTTCAACTTATAAACCTATCAACTTGAACACCTTAGCCCTTAAACACATTAGCACATTAAAACAATAAAAAATTATGAGTTTAGTTGACAAAATAAACGACGACATCAAAAAAGCAATGCTTGCAAAAGAGAAAGAAAAACTCGAAGCAATAAGAGCTGTAAAAGCGGCATTAATTATAGCAAAAACCGAAAAAGGAAGTGTAGAAATTACTCCCGAAAAAGAAATTCAACTTCTTAATAAATTAGTGAAGCAGCGAAAAGAATCGGCTGAAATCTATATGAATAATAATCGTAAAGAAATGGCAGAAAAAGAGCTTTTTGAAGCATCAATAATTGAAGCATATTTACCTGCACAAATGTCGGAAAATGATTTAACTGCCGAAATAAAAAAAATAATCGCAGAAGTTGGTGCAAAGCTGCCTTCGGATATGGGCAAAGTTATGGGAAAAGCATCAAAACAATTTGCCGGAAAAGCTGATAATAAATTGATTTCGGAAATTGTAAAAAGATTACTTTCAAATTAAAAAATATTTGAATTATTGCAAAGCCATCTGTTGAAAAATTGATGGCTTTTTTATTTGAATTCATTATTTATTTGCATAATATTGAATATAAAAATTCGTTTAATAAAAAAACAAAATTTACTTATATGAAAACAAAAATTATAACCCTAATTTTTATGGCTCTATCATTAAGTTTATACAGTCAGAATGGTAATATTTCATATTTAGATTTCTTTGGAAAAAAATACGATTTTAAAAATTCAATTATTCAAACAGAATCAAAGTACTTAATTGAATCAAAAAAGGAAACCATAAAATACACACTTTGTGGAAAGCAATTTTTAAATCAAAAAGTTACTAAACACATGAGTCAAAGCAATATGAACTTTTTTATTAAAAAGTCTGTTTATAGTATTTCAAATTGTGTTAATTTTTATAATTTAGTTGATTCTGTAAATATCAGCAAACTTGATAAAAAGCTGGATTTTAAAGTTGTAAGCGGAAATAATAATTATAGAATACTTGGTTTTAAAATTGTTGCAGATAGTATAGATTATGAAATTATATTTACAGAAACAAATGACCGCACATTATGTAACTGGGATTTTGACGATAGTCTAGATAATAAGGTAACTTATAAAACTTTAGATAATAAAGAATTTAAAAACTTTATGATGTACGATGCAGTTTCAAACGAAGCAAAAAAACAATTAATTTCAATTTTCGATGAACTAAAAAACTGCTCCAGACTAATGCTAACCGGAATGTATTATTTCGACAAAAAAAATAACAGGGAGTATTTTATTAGTATGGATATTTTGTTGTATAAATAAAATTCAGTCAGTTTGTTATTGTTATCTTGTTAATAAACAACTTGCTCATAAATAGATGTTTTGCTATGTCATTAGAGTTTGTTTAAATGTTATAAATATCGTCTTATTTGTTGAAATATTTTTGATTTATATTATATTTTAGTTATTTTTACGAGCATAACATTAATCTTTTGAATTATGAAAATTAATCAATCTTTATACCATTATTATCTGTATTTATTAATGATAATTTTAGTATTTAATAGTTGCAAAAAGGAAAATATCAGCCCTATTACATCGAATATAAAGCCGTCAATAAAAAAAATTAAAACTCAAAAAATATCATATTCTGGAGGAGATTTAACTCAAACTTTTTATTATAACTCTGAAGGTAAAATATTACAACTTGTTTCTAGTAATAATGATTCTGCTGTTTATGAATATTCCGCTAATAAGATAATTGTAAAAAATTACAATAGTAATCAACTAAATAGCACTGAAGAATATGAGTTAAATGATTTAGGGCTTGCAAAAAGTCGTGTAATTACTGTAATAAATAAACAAATGCATGTGTTTAATTTTTTAAAAAATTATAAAAACGCAGAAAATGCTCTTGAAAATTCTAGTTATACATTCGAATATAATAATGATAAGTACTTAATTAAAACAACATATTTAAATAGTAATGGTTCAACTAGTGTTATAACTAATTCAATATCAAATGGAAATTATGTTTCATATACTGTTGAATATACTTACGAAAATCAGCCAGTTATTAATCACGAAGATTCAGAGTTTTATACTGATAAAATAAATGCAATTGGCAATGAATATAGAGGAATCTCTTTTTTAGGAAAAGATGGTAAAAATTTGGTTAAAAAAACTATTTTTAATTATAATGGAAATTCAACTCAAACTACAAATTATACTTATGAATATGATTCAGCAGGAAGAGTTATAAAAGAATACTTAATTTCAAGTATGGGATATGAATTAGATATTATTGTGTCTTATACTTATGAAGATTAGAGTATAAAAAGGAGCTATTTTTAAATCATACAAAACCCAAAATGCCACAACCCTCCTCGCTTGTGCAATCAAAATCAACCAATTTCCATTTTACTTACAGAATGAGCAAAATATAAAGGAATGAATTTCAGTTTTTGTTCATTAAGTTCTGAAAATGATTGAGATGAAAGAACAATGCCTTCCGTAGTTTTTGGGTATTCCTTTAAATATAAATGCAGACTTCTTAAACTTCCGCTACTGCCACTTTTAACTTCTACAGGAAACCATTTCTGATTTTTTTGAATAACATAATCAACTTCGGCAGTACTGCTTTTTGCTTGTCTGTCCCAATAATATATATTATTGTTTTGTGTTACAGCAAACTCTTGTGCTACATATTGTTCTGCTAATGCTCCATTATAAATTGCAAGTAAATCGGTTTTCAAAAATTCTTCATTTGCCTTAATTCCAAAAAGATAATTCATTAGACCAATATCAAGTAGGCTTGTTTTAAATATTTTGCTCGAAACAATCTGAACCGGAAAACCTATCGGATTTATTGCACTTATTTGATGAATTAATTTCGCCATTTGCAAAGTAATGTATGCTTTTTTCAATGTTGGATTACTATAACCATCGGCAAGAGAGCTGTATTTTGTTTGCCTTCCAACGTTCCTTGCAATATTTGTTAATGCAGAGTTTAAGCAATTTTTATCTACATGTGGACTATATTTTGCAAAGTCCAGTCTTAAAGAATTTATAATTTCAGACTGTACTTCCGAACAATTTTTTATTGAACTGGTTTCAGTGTATGTTTTCACACTTTCAGGCATGCCGCCAATAAAAAAATAATATTTTAATTCGTTAAGTAATTTATTATGAACAGTATCTGATAATTTATGAGGTTCGTTAAGTATTTGATTATAGAGCTGTTGTTTGCCAATTGCCAAAAGATATTCAGGAAAGCATAGCGGCTGCATTTCGTAAAACTGAACTCTCCCTACAGGAAACGATATTTCTGAAAGAGCAAATTCAAATAATGACCCTGTTGCAATTATGTGTAAATCAGGCATTTCTTCGTAAAAATAGCGTAACGACATTAAGGCTTTGCTACATTCCTGAATTTCATCAAAAAAAATCAATGTTTCTCCTTTAATAATTTTTACATTCTTTATTAATTCAATTTCATTACAAATTCTTTGAGGAATTAAGTCTGCTTCAAAAATATTTTTTAACGAAGGTTCACGCTCAAAATCAATCTTAATATAATTTGTAAAATTGTTTTTAGCAAAATTTGTAATAGAAAAAGTTTTGCCGACCTGACGAGCACCTCTTACTACTAATGGTTTAAGCCTTTTTTCAGACTTCCACTTTATTAAAAAATCATCTATTAATCTGTACATTTTAATTTGTTTAATTTAAAAACACAAGGCAAATATAATGCTTTAAGTTTAAATATACAAGGCAAATATTAAATATATAATTTAAAAATACAAGGCAAAATTTAAACTCTTAGTTTAAAAATACAAGGCAGTATGAAATATTTCTACACAAAGAAAATCCCAAAAATGCAACAAGCCTCTCGCTTGTGCAATATCAAAATTGATTTTACAAAAAAAAATATTAACTACTCAGCAGTATTAAAATGTTAAAGTACAAATATTTATGCCACAGATTTACTCATAAATATAAATTGTTTTTATTTGTGTTCGTGATAACGCTTCGCTAAATTCACAGATTAACGCAGAAAATGAATCTAATTTATTATTAATTTTCACAGAGAAAACCGCCTTTGGCGGTTTAAAATCTGTGATAATCTGTGTAATCTGTGGCAAAAAAAACTGCTGAGTAGTTACAAAAAATTACTAATTTGCATAAAATTTAAAACGATATGCAATTCACCCTTCGTCCCTGGAATATTAACGACCTCGACAGTCTGGTTCGTTATGCAAACAATTATAAAATTGCTAAAAATATGTCAGATGGATTTCCACATCCTTACACTATAGAAAGTGGAAAAACATTTATCGAAAATGCATCAAAACAAAATCCGGTACATTATTTTGCAATTGATATAAATAGAGAGGCTGTTGGAGCAATTGGTTTTATGCCACAAACAGATATTCATCGTAAAAATGCCGAGTTAGGTTACTGGTTAGCAGAATCTTTCTGGGGAAAAGGAATTATTCCAAATGCAATTAAAGAAATAGTTGAAATTGCTTTTAAAAACTTCGATATAAACAGGATTTTTGCCCGCCCATTTGGTTCAAATCTAGCCTCACAAAAAGTTCTCGAAAAGGCAGGATTTAAACTAGAAGCAAGATTTGAAAAATCCCTTATCAAAAATGGCGAATACGAAGATGAGTTGGTTTATGCAATACGAAAGGAGTAGGGCTTGTTACAACAAACATCCGATGTTTTGGATAATTGTACAATTTTAATTCTATCGAATAATCACAACCTTTTTCTTAATTTCCAAATCATTATTTCTTACTACTAACCAATAAATTCCGTCAGGTAAATTTGAAGTGTTTAGGTTAATTATATCTGAATTAAGAATGCTTTCAATCTTTTCTATTTCAGCTCCGTAGCTATTTAAAATTTTAATATTTAGATTTTTAGCTAGTGAATTTTTAAATTTAATAGAAATCAAATCAGAAGCTGGATTTGGAAATATTTCAAAGTTTAAAGTTGCATTTTGATTTTGATTTATAGAAGTTAGATTTGTTATGTAAACAGAATCAATTTCTGCACAGCCATAATTATCGGTAACTGTTGAATAAACCCATCCGTAATTAGTTATTGTTGAGCTTTGGCTATTTGCTCCATTACTCCAGTTATAAAGAGCAAAACCAGTTCCTGCATCGGCAATATATGGCAGATTTGTTTCAATTGTATCTAACGGAAATGCAAAATTATTTATGTGAACTGTTGCATTTACAGAAACTCTGGTGCTTGTACATTCCTGTTCTTTGATTTCCCAATCGTAAAAATAGTAGTAATAATCGTAAGGTGCTGTTCCTGCACTACTTTTGAAAATGCTAACAACCCCTGAAATTTCGTAAGGATAACTTACTCCGGCATTATTTCTATACATATCAGCAACGCCTAATCCAACTAATTGCAAATTAATATCAGCCGGAACGTCAAAGTTTAATGTAACTCTACTTTCTCCATCTGGAAGTTGTACATCAATAGTTTGTAAAATGGTTCCATCATCTTGCCTTAATGCAATACTTCTTTGCCCTGCTCCATCAGCATAAACTTTTACAGATATTAGTTTGAAAGGTGTGTATGAATCAAAAACTAAATAATGAATGTTTGTTGCACTTCCAAAGTAACCACCACCACCAGAATTATCAAACTTTCCTGTATTTTGAACTATAGTTTCGATAACTGTTTCTGCAAAATATTGTGTATTAGAACTTATCACAGGAGTTGTAAATGTATTTCCAGTAAAAAGTAAATTTCCATTAGTTTGAGCATCATACCAATTTACACTTCCAGAGCTTGTTGCCGTAAGTTGTATTGTTCCTTGTCCGCATCTTTCATTATCGTTAACAATTGGACTATCGGGTTTGCTTATGTGTACATAATTATTTAAAGTCAATGTGTCTGAACCACCCGAACTATAAGTTATTAATTGAACTGAATAATTTCCATTATCTAAATAAATGTGAGTTGGATTTTGCAAAGTTGAGATATTGCCGTCGCCAAAATTCCAAAGCCATGATGTTGGATTGTTAAATGATAAATTAATAAAATTTACTATTCCACTACAATTTACAGTATCAGTACTATAAAAACCGGCAACATGTGGGTCAAATGGTGTAAGACAATGCCAGTCTAATTCAAAACCTGATTTTGTTACACCCTGATCGGTTGTTTGCTGTATTGTAATTGACGAGCCGGAAGAGACAACCTGTCCGCTATTTGGCAAATTATTTCCATCATATTGCCCGATTAAAGTTGATGATGTTGA
>MENC01000057.1:4808-18163 GCA_001768155.1 Bacteroidetes bacterium GWA2_30_7 | reverse complement strand
GCATTAGCAACATATTTTCAAAAAGCTCATTCTACCAATATTCTGTACCTTATGTAATTTTTAAGCCTCGTAGAGGCGACATATTGGTAGAAAAAATGACCAAAAAATATCAAAAAACTCCTTATAAGCCTATATAAAACCTGACAGGTTTAAGCCATCAAGGATTTGTGCCACACTGAGCCTGTCGAAGTGCAATCCTTGATATAATATTATAAGCATTTGTAATGCGTCAATAAAGGATTATAAATCCTAATAATAAAATCTTTCGGATTGCAAATCCAAAAGAGCTAATTTGCAAGTTCTCACTTTCTCATTTTCACATAGTCTCTCCTTCCCCACATTTAAACACAAATAAAGCTTTTTAGAATTTTTAACATTAAAAACACGAAAATATATATGCAAAGATTCGTTCACTTTATATTTTTGTGAGATATTTGTTAAATTTCAAAAATTTAAAATTATGCGTAAAATATCATTAGTAACTTTACTAGCTTTTATTATACTTAAATCGTTTGCATTTTCGCCTGTTGAAGATGGTTACAATATCAAAGTTAAAATTAAAGGTTTAAAAGATACAGTATGTTATCTTGGTTATTATTATGCCGATAAACAATACGTTTTAGATACTACAAAAATAGATGCAAATGGAAGTGGAACATTTATTGGCGATAAAAAACTCGACGGAGGGCTTTACTTCTTATACACTCCAAAAAACACATTAGTTCAATTTCTTATCTCCGATGCACAAAAATTAACTATCGAAACCGATACACTTGATATAATCGGCAAAATGAAATATACCGGTTCAAACGAAAACAAACTCTTTAATGAGTTTCATCAATATCGAATGAACGAATACAATAAAGTAATGGCATTTAAAAAACGTTTAGATGCAAATAAAGGAAATAAAGATTCAACAGATTTTTTAAACAAACAAATTTCAAAAGTTGACGAAGAAGTATTAAACTTTATTAAAAATGCTTCGATAAAATATCCAAAAACTCTATATTCAACTATTTTAAAATCAAATCTTCAAGTAGAAATTCCCGAATCGCCAAAAGATGCCAACGGAAAAGATTTAGACACATTATTTGCTTTACATTATTTGCAAAAACATTATTTCGATAATGTTGACATGAGCGATGGACGAATTGTTCGTACTCCAATTTTACATCAAAAATTAATGGATTACTTAAAACGCTTAGTAGTGCCTCACCCCGACTCTATTATAAAAGCCTGCGATTATATTATCGAATTATCAAAAGCCGACACAACAACTTTCAGGTATGTAGTTCCAACACTTACAAATTATTACGAAACATCCAAATATATGGGTATGGACGCTGTATTTGTTCATTTAGCCGATAAATATTATTTAACAGGTAAAACATGGTGGGCAGATTCTACTTTAATTGCAAAAATGACCGAAAGAGTTAATGCTCTAAAGCCTACATTACTTGGTGGTTCGGCACATAATATCGTTTTATATGATACCCTTTTCAAAGAAGTTCCTTTATATTCAATTAAAGCAGAATATACAGTAATTTTTTTCTATGAACCAGATTGTGGGCATTGCAAAAAAGCAACACCAAAAATGGTAAAACTTTATGAAGCATATAAAGCAAAAGGTGTTGAAATATACGGAGTTGATATAAAAACTGATGTAAAGGAATGGAAAACTTTTATTCAGGAATATAAAACTAAATGGCTAAATGTAAGCGACCCATATAATAAAAGTGGATTCAGAAATTATTACGACATTTACAGTACTCCTGTAATTTACTTACTTGATAAAAGTAAGAAAATAATTGCCAAAAGATTAACCCCAGAACAACTGGAAGACATGATTCGTCATAAATTAGGAATTAAAGGAGATGATGGCAGAATATTAGAAAAACCTGAGAATATGAAGGAGGAATTGCACGAAGATGACCACTAAGCTATAAAATTTCAAGTCCCAAGTTTCAAATTCCAAACTCAAAGAAAGAAAAATGAGTTCATTTGCAGAATAGTAACATCACCTACGAAAACAATTTAACCATGTAACAATTTTACCACATAGACACATAGAAAGAATCACATAGAAAAAAAACAAACTGCTTATCCGTTTAGCTCATGTTAAATTGCTCACTAATAAAATGAATAATAACTTATAAGAAATTATTGCTAATCTGTTTTTTATCACGTATTTATTAAATCACTTGATGTCAAATATATATAGTTTCAAATAAAACAAAAGAATGAACGAGCATTTCGTTTAACAAGTGTGAATATCAATATGTTATGAATACATGAGTAAAGCGGATAAGCAGTAAAAACAATTTAACTATGTAACAATTTAATAATTTAATAATATAACAATTTAACAATTTTTTATTTAAAATATTACTTATACATTTGTTGTAATACTTTTTGAACTTTAAACTTTATAAACTTTATAACTTACCACTGACTATGACTACAACAAATTTTGACACATTGGCAATTCATGCCGGAAACTCCGAGTTCTCACCCGATTCAATGTCGGCTCCAATTTATCAATCAGTTGCATTTCCTTATCAAGATGCTAAAGAAGCAGCTGCAATATTTTCGGGCGAAAAACCAGGATATACTTACGGACGTTGGGATAATCCAACTGTAAGCTTATTTGAAAAAAGAATGGCAGCACTGGAGTTAACAGAATCTGCAGTTGCTGCATCATCTGGCATGGCAGCAATATTATTACTTTGTCATCAGATGCTTACAAATGGCGACGAAATAGTTTCTTCAAATAGAGTTTATGGCGGAACATTTTCATTATTTGAAGTTGGTTTGAAAAAAATGGGAATAAAAACCAATTGGGTTACAAATCCTGATTCTATTGACGATTGGGAAAAAGCAATTACCCCAAAAACAAAATTTTTATTTGTAGAATCACCAAGTAATCCATCATTATATATTGCAGATTTAAGATTATTATCAAAATTGGCTAAATCTAAAAATTTGCCATTAGTAGTTGATAATACTGTAACCTCTCCTGCTCTGCAACAACCGGTTGCATTAGGTGCTGATATAGTGGTTCATTCAACAACAAAATTTATTTGCGGCAATGCATCAAGTATTGGTGGTATTGTTTGCGGACCAAATTCAATAATTGAAGCCGGTATTAGAAAAGGACCACTAAGATATTTAGGACCATCAATGGCTCCATTTAATGCATGGCTTAATATTAACGGACTAGAAACATTGTCTTTAAGAATGGAACGCCATTGTAGCAACGCATTAATTATAGCTAAATATTTAGAAACTCATCCTTTAGTAACATGTGTAAACTATCCTGGGCTTGAGTCTAATCCATATCATCACTTAATAAAGCCTCAGATGAAAGGCTGTAGCTCTTTAATGTCGTTTGAATTGAAAGGAAACTACGATAATGCTACAAAATTTATTGATGCAGTTAAAACAATAACTCATGCGACACATTTAGGAACTTGCAAAACAATTGTAACTCACCCAGCCTCTACTACTCACTCAGCTATGGGCGAAGTCGAAATGCGTAAGGCAGGAATTTCACCATCATTAATTAGATTTTCTATTGGTATTGAAGATGTAAATGATTTAATAAAAGATATTGATTTTGCATTTGAAAGTTCGAGGAAATAAATGATTAATGGTTAATTAAGTACAAAATTTACAACTTTATTCGTAAGCTCAATTTAGTTTCAGAAAAATTACAACTTTTTTCAAACTCTGAAAGAGTTAAATTTGAATAACCCCCAATATAATTGGGGGAACTAAAGCGAATAAATAGTAACACTGAAAGTGTTGAATATTCTGTATATATGTTCAACTACTTTGTAGTTGACACTACAATTTAATTGCTTAACAGCCTATTTCATAGGCAGTTATTCAAATTAGACCTTCGGTCGCAACCTACGGTTGTCTTTGGGATTTTAAAAATCTTTGAAATCAATTTGAACTAACTTTTATTCTTCAAAAATACCATTATAAAAGCAGTTTATAATTTCATTTTTTTACAACTTATTTCAATAAAAAAAGGCTGAATTTTATGTTCAGCCTTTTCATTTATATCTAATTTTCGATTACATAATTTTATATTTTACACCTATATGAACAGAACCTACCATTGAAAATGTTCTTAATTTACCGGCATTTTCATCATTTGCATCTTCAAGTTCATCTCTATTTCTACCCCACGCATCAACTCCATGTATATCAACTACTCCTGGTGTTACTCTAAGTCCCATATTAATAAATAAATTATCAGCTAATTTTATATCCCCACCAAAACCAATAATTACACCTATGTTAGTTTTATAATCACTAATAACATTTGATGTTGTATCAAGATAATTAATAGAAGCATCTCTTGTATAAGTAGTTTTAGTTTTAAATGAAAATACACCCCCCATTTCAAAATAAACAGGATTACCTAATTTTAAAAATATAGGTAAATCAAAAGTTCGCAAATCTACTTGTGAGTTATATGTAATTCCACTATCAAGAGCACCTTTGTAGTTCTGAACATGTTTATTTATTAACATTTCTATTTGAACTCCAAAACTCTCAGTAACATCATATCCACCCATAATTCCAAAACTTCGACCTCCAGATAAAGCATAATTCATATCTTTACCTTGCTTCGAAACATATTTGCTAAACATCCAAGTGTTTGATTTATAAAAAACAGGACCAACAAATGGTGCTTGAGCAAACAATTGAGAACTCAATAGAATGCAAATTCCAAAAATTGATAAAAGTGATTTCATAAGGTTATTATTTTAAAATTTAAACAAACCTAACTTATTTTTATATAAATATCAATAGCTTTTTAAAATTGGTGATAAAATTTAGATGAATTATTTAATGGAATATTTATTTTTGTTGAAATTAATGTAACTATTCAGCCGTATTATATAATATGCCACAAAATCACGAAAACACAAAATCCCACAAACAAAACTTCAACCCAATTTCTTCAGAACTTGAAGACATAGGGAAAAAAATAGTTCATGCTGCTTACCTTGTTCATAAAGCATTAGTTCTTGGTTTATTGGAAAAGGTATATGAAATTTGCTTTTGTCATGAGCTTACCAAAATGGGATTGAATGTAAAGAGACAAATTGATATTCCAATAGTATATGATGGCTTAACTTTTAATGAAGGCTTAAGATTAGATGTTTTAGTTGAAACTCAAATAATTTGTGAAATAAAAGCCATTGATTTAGTAAATCCTATATGGGAA
The DNA here is from genome assembly GCA_001768155.1 of Bacteroidetes bacterium GWA2_30_7. Classification (GTDB taxonomy): domain Bacteria; phylum Bacteroidota; class Bacteroidia; order Bacteroidales; family GWF2-33-38; genus GWA2-31-9. The sequence continues at coordinate 12,918 of MENC01000057.1, read as the reverse complement.
GCTCAAGTACTTAGTCATTTAAAAATAACAGATTTGCGATTGGGATACTTAATCAATTTTAATGTTGTGAACATCGGACAAGGTATAAAACGATTTGTTAAATAGTTTTGTGGGATTTAGTGCTTTTGTGGTTTAGTGGCAAAAAAAAATGAGTACTGAGTAGTTACAAATTAATAAAAATAAGTTAAAATATTTTTGTTAAACATTGAGTTTTTGTGGCAAAAAAATAAATAGAAAATTATATATTAAATTAATTTAAGTATGAAATTACTAGATGGAAAAACGGTTTTAATTACTGGAGCAGCAAGAGGTATCGGAAGAGCTATCTCTGTTGTGTGTGCAAAAAACGGTGCAAATGTTGCATTTACTGATTTGTCGTACGACGACAATATGAAAACACTTGAAAAAGAACTTAACGGCTTAGGAATAAAAGCAAAAGGCTATGCTTCTAATGCCAGTAAATTCGACGATTGCAATACAACAGTCGAAGAAGTTGTTAAAGATTTTGGGAGAGTTGACGCATTGGTAAATAATGCCGGAATAACCCGCGATAATTTATTATTAAGAATGACCGAAGAACAATGGGATTTAGTTATTAATGTAAATCTAAAATCAGTTTTCAATATGACTAAAGCAGTTCAGAAAACTATGCTAAGTCAAAGAACAGGTTCTATTATCAATATAAGCTCGGTTGTTGGAGTTGGCGGAAATGCCGGACAATGTAATTATTCAGCTTCAAAAGCCGGAATAATTGGTTTTTCAAAATCAGTTGCAAAAGAACTTGGCGGCAGAAACGTTAGATGTAATGCAATTGCACCCGGATTTATCGTTACAGATATGACAGCTTCGTTACCCGAAGAAATTAAAAAAGGCTGGTACGAAAAAATTCCATTAAAACGTGGCGGTTTGCCCGAAGAAGTAGCGAATACTGTTGTTTACCTTGCATCAGAATTATCTTCTTATGTAAGCGGACAAACAATTAATGTTTGCGGAGGAATGCAGACCTAAAGGAATTTAGGATTTAAGATTTAGGATTTGAAATTTAGAGATTTAAAAGCTATGTGAAGTACTATGTGCCTATGATTCTATGCGATGCACTGAGTTTGTCGAAGTGTGGTAAAAATGATTTGAAATTTGGAATTTAGGATTTAGAATTTACAGCATCAGTAACAATTTAACAATTTAGCAATTTAACCATTTAACTTATTTATTTGAATATATCTTTCGATACTCCGTATGCTGGTTTACTTGTTGGTTTGAGTTTACTATTCTCTGTAATAATCACTTATTGGTTTTACATTAGAGATAAAAAGCTTATTGATATGAAACGTATTGTCAGAAATATTCTGATGATATTCAGGTTCGTTTCAATTTTCATTATTTTGATTTTAATTTTATCACCTATAATTAATTCAATTTCAACTTATATTGAAAAGCCAATTATAATTATTGCCAACGACAATTCCGAATCTATTAAAATAAATTCCGACAGCACTTTACTAAAAAAATTGCCCAGTTCAATTGATTCAATTGTAAATCAATTGTCAGAAAATTACGATGTTAAAACCTTGTCGTTTTCGAATAAAGTTGAAGATACTTTGAAATACTCTTATGATGGCAAAATAACGTCTTTTTCAAACTTATTTAAAGAAATCGAAAGCCGTTATTCAAATCAAAATATTGGTGCATTAATAATTACAAGCGATGGAATTTATAACGAAGGCTAAAATCCATATTATAATGCTAAAAGTCTTAATTATCCGATATATACAATTGCATTAGGCGACAGTTCAGAGCAAAAAGATATTTATCTGAAAGAAGTAATTTGTAATAAAATTGCATTTTTAGGAAACAAATTTCCAGTTCAATTATTTTACACTTCTACAGGATTAAAAGGAAAAGAATCGAAATTGATAGTATCACAAAACGGTAATCAAATTTTTACTAAACCAGTAATTATAAACAACGATAACTTTTCTGAAACCGTGAATTTTGAAATCGAAGCAAAATCGCCAGGTTTACAGCATTATAAGGTTGAAATTATTCCAGTCGAAAATGAAAAAAATATTATTAACAATGAGAAAAAATTCGCAATTGATGTAATTGATAATCGTCAAAAAATATTGATTCTTTCAAATTCCACACATCCCGATATTGGAGCCTTAAAAAGTGCATTAACCTCGAATCAAAACTTTGAACTTGATTTTTTTAACATCAACGATTTCAAAAACAATATCTCACAATATAATTTAATAATACTTCACCAACTTCCTTCGCTCACTAATAACATTACTAGTATTTTAACCGAAATAAATAAGTCGAAAATTCCTGTTTTATTTATTTTAGGAAGCCAATCGAATATTAAACAAATAAATTCGCAGAATCTGGGAGTTTCAATAAATCAATCGAAAAATTCTTCTGAAGATGCAAAACCATTTGTTAATAAAGATTTTACATTTTTTGAATTAAGCGAAGATATGAAGAATATTTTCAGTAAATATCCACCGTTAGTAGTTCCATTTGGCGATTATAAGACCTCACCAAACTGCGAAGTAATGTTATTTCAATCCATTAAAACAATTAATACCGCTAAACCACTTTTATTTTTTATGAATAATTCGGAAAACAAAATTGGGTTTATACTTGGAGAAGGAATTTGGCGATGGAAAATCAATAATTATATCGAAAAAGAAAACCACGATTTATTTAACGAATTTATTAATAAAATTGTTCAATTTCTGGCACTTAAAGTTCAGAAAGACCAATTTGTATTAAATCATAAAAAAATGTTTAATGAGTCTGAATCTATAATTTTTGATGCCGAGTATTATAATAATAGTTTTGAATTAAATAATGATGGCGATTTAACAATTGATATTATTGATAATAACGGAATTAAATATCCTTTCACATTCAATAAAACAGAAAAAACTTACAGACTAAATGCAGGAATTTTTAAAGAAGGAATTTACACTTACATAGCTTCATTAAAAGTTAATGAAAAAATGCTTTCAAAAAAAGGCAGTTTCTCAATTCTTCCAATAAATATTGAATCGGAAAATACAATTGCAAATCATAAATTATTAAAACAATTGTCAGAATTTAATGGGGGACTTTTTACCTATCCTCTTCATTCTAATAAAATTACAGAAAATATTCTGCAAAATAAAAATATTGCACCAATAATGTATTCCGAAAAAAATATTGACGACGTAATCAACTTTAAACTAATATTTGGAATTATTTTGCTTTTGCTTTCGATTGAATGGTTTTTAAGAAAATATTACGGAAGTTATTAAGAGGTTGAAGAGTTTGAGGTTTGAGGTTTGGGGTTTGAAGTTTGAGGTTGCGAGGCACGAAGCAATCTCAATTTGAATATTTATAGTTTTTTTCACCAATTATTGAGAACTTACTTAAATATTACACTTCGATAAACTCAGTGCATAGCATTTTACTTTTTAAATATTACATAAATTAGGGTTTGAGGTTTATTTTGTTAAATTTTTATGATGATAAATTATGAAATTATTATTTATTAATTGGGCTGTTTTCAGTATATTAACTTTGATTTTTACTTCATGTTCTACTTCATCTATAACTATGAAAGTGCTTGTACCTGCACAAATTACAGTTCCTACAAACATAAAAAAACTTGCTGTTGCAAATAGAAGTTTGCCCGGCAAAGGCGAAAAATTCAATAATATACTCGAAGGTGTATTAACCGGTGAAGGAATTCAGGTTGACCGCGAAGCATCGTTTCGTTGTGTTGATGGAGTTGCCGATGTATTGGTTTCAAGCCCAAGATATACAGTAAAAGTACCTTCAAATCTTGACTTGAGAGGCACAGGAACTACCGAGTGGCCTATTCCGCTCGAATGGAACGAAGTTGAAAGAATTTGTAAAGAAAATGATGCAGATGCATTAATTGCACTAGAAATTTTCGATTCAAATACTGGAATCCGTTATAGCACTAAAGAAGCAAAAAAGAAAGTTGGCGATAAAGAAGTTCCTTATACAGAGCATACTGCAACAATGGATATTGGAATTATGGCTGGTTGGAGAATTTACAACCCTTCAAATCAAGCAATTGTTGACCAAAATATTTTTACCGACCACAAATTCTGGTACGGACAGGGCGAAAAGCAAGAACAAGCTTTAGGGCGGCTTCCTGCACAACGCTCATGTATTATCGAAGCTGGAAAATTTGCCGGAAGTCAATATGGAATTAGAATTTCTCCGGTTTGGGTTTCTGTAAGCAGAGCATATTATACCAAAGGTGTTGATGATTTTGAAACTGCTAAACTTAAAGTAAGAGCAAATCAATGGGCAGAAGCTGCTGAAATTTGGCAAAAATACGTTTCAAATTCAGATACTAAAATTGCAGGAAGAGCAGCTTATAACATGGCTTTAGCCTGCGAAGTGGATGGAAAATTAGATTTGGCAATAGACTGGGCTAAAAAATCATACTCAGAATTTAAAAACAAATCGGCTCGAAGCTACATGAATACGCTAACACAACGACAGGCAGACCAACAAAAATTAAATCAGCAAATGGAATGAGAAATTGTTAAATGGTTAAATTGTTAAATTGTTTGTAGTTCCGTCATTGCGAGGAACGAAGCAATCTTTTTGAGTTTGATTGTTAAATGGTTACATTGTTAAATTGTAGCTAATTCTGCCAAATCGTAAATAGTAAATCCCAAATCTCAAATCCTAAATGTAAAATGTAAAATTCCCAAATCCTTAATCCTAAATTCTTAAAAAATGGTAAATCTTATTTTTTGGCTCATAATTGCAATTCTGTTATTTGATTTTTTATTAGACAGATTAATAGACTATTTAAATTCTACAAAATGGAGCAAGACTCTTCCGACTGAATTAAAAAACATTTACGACGAAGAAAAGTACCAAAAGTCGCAAGAATACGACAAGGTAAACAGCAATTTTGGAATCATAACAAGTAGTTTCAGCTTTTTGCTTATTATGCTGATGTTGTTTTTAGGCGGTTTTGCATATTTCGATAATCTGGCAAGAAGCTATGTCGAAAATCCGATTTTAGTAGCATTGGTATTTTTCGGAATAATAATGTTTTTATCTGATATTCTGAATACTCCATTTACAATTTACAATATTTTTGTTATCGAAGAACGCTTCGGATTTAATAAAACCACAGTTAAAACTTTTATTTTAGACAAGCTCAAAGGCGGAATTTTAGGTATTCTTATTGGCGGCGGCTTAATGTCGCTGATTATATGGTTTTACAATATTTCGGGGCAATATTTTTGGCTGTACGCTTGGGCTATGATTAGTGTTTTTATGCTTTTTATGACAATGTTTTATTCAAACATAATTGTTCCGTTGTTTAACAAACAAACTCCGCTGCAAGAAGGCGAATTGAAAGATGAAATTGTAAAGTTTGCCGAAAAAACAGGATTTAAACTGAAAAACATTTTTGTAATTGACGGTTCAAAACGCTCAACAAAAGCAAATGCCTATTTTACCGGACTTGGTGCAAAAAAACGAATAGTTCTATACGATACACTGATTAACGACTTAACAAAAGAAGAAATTGTTGCTGTTTTGGCTCACGAAATCGGGCATTACAAAAAGAAACACACACTTATTTCGTTGATTATTTCGTTTATTCAAACAGGAATGACTTTATACATAATGTCCTTATTTTTAACTATTCCAGAATTTTCGTTTGCACTTGGTGTTGAAAACCCTTCGTTTCATATTGGGATTATTGCTTTTGGGGTTTTATTCAGCCCAATTAGCATGATTTTAGGCATTTTTATGAACGTAATTTCACGCAAAAACGAATATCAGGCTGACAAATACGCAAAAGACAATTATAATGCTGAACACCTTATTTCAGGCTTAATAAAACTCTCGGTAAAAAATTTAAGCAACCTCACTCCTCACTCACTTGATGTGTTTTTGAATTATTCGCACCCTACGTTGTTGCAGAGGATTAAGGGGTTGAGGGGGAATTAGGATTTAAGATTTAAGATTTGAGATTAATTTTTAATGAAAAGATATTTTTGAATTATTAAAATTAGATTGAAAATTATTTAAAAAAAATGGTTGATTGGTTTGGATTATAAGTTCTGAGAGGAGTTGAAGGGGTGTTAACGAAAAATGGTAGGCGGCGTTGCTTTTTTTTGTGGGATTTCAAGGCACAAAAGTATCAATTACCCACAAATGGTTCTTTCTTGCACAAAGTTTCAAGTTTGCACAAATACAGCAATGAACGCTCTACCATATGTTATATGCTTAATTTTCATAAGGTAATCTTTCCGGTCGTTTTTCAACTCTTGTATAAAAACCCGAAAAATGAGTCAAATCATAAACAAAATTATCATCTATTGCTAAGGCGTATTTCCTTTCAGAAAGCAATACAACAGGAATATGTTGTCTATCTTCATTGTTACTTCTCAATTGCTTTTCAACTTTTTTCGTAAAATATACTCTCAGAAATTCTTTTATTTGGTCATTCGTTATTATTGTTAATCTTCCTTGACTAAGCAAAGCATTAATAATTACACCAATACAAGTATCTGTATGAGCGTTCATTGTAGAACGATTATATTCTGCAAGTAACTTTTTTGATACTACCAAATACGCATTACTATCTGAATTTTTCTCGTATTTTAAAAGCCAATTAATCAATTTGATATATTCTGTATCCATAGGATTTGTAAATCGGCTTGCAATATTTGTGTCAATAAAAATGTCTTTCTTCATATTTATTTAGCCGAATTTATTGCGATATCCATTACATCAATCATATATGTTTTAAAAAAATCTTCTGGGGCATTTTGAATTTGTCCGTCTTTGGTTAATAAAAGTGGAAAATTTTCAACGTTATCACCGTTATTTCTAAAATAATAAGTTTTTATATCATTATCACTTATTTCTTCTTTTACAATTCCTAATCGTATTCTATTTATTAAATATTCACTATGGGTTTCAATTATATAAGATTTCTTTGATGTTTTTATTTGACTTATTACATAATCAGCGAAATTTGCTTGAACACTTGGATGTAAATGTATTTCAGGTTGCGAAACAAATAAAAATGAATTATTTCCTAATTGAAAATCTGCCACTAAAATTGGTAAAAATTGACTTATGCCAAAACCGACATCCGCAAGAGAGCACAATTGTCCATTTTCTTGCGGTCTAACAAGAAGTTCGTATCTTCCACCCTCTAATCTTTTAGTTTTTATGTCTTTCAATAAGTTTATTTCATTTAACTTATTTACTAATTCTTTATATTTTTTTGATTTTTTAGTTTCCCATAAAACAATTTGGTCTGTGTATCTTTCACCAAATTTTCCAACTTTTAAATCAGTTTTTGTTTGCTCATAGTAAGTCCTATCAGGATGTAATCTAAATGAACTTATATAATTTGTTTTTATATCAATTTCTTTGAAGATTTCAACAACGCTATCATATGCTTGTTTTAACACAAATCCACCTTTTTCAATCAAATAAATATCATTTAATTCAGATAATTCATTAAAAGAAAATTCCGTATAAGGTTTGCTATCTTGAAATTTAGTTTTCACTTCTTGAAATGTCTTGTTTTCTGATTTTCCATTATCTTTTCTTATTATGTTAATGTTTTCATTAAGTATATCAAGTAGTTTATTTGCAAATTCATTGTTATATATGTCCTTTTTTGGGTCTTTTTCAGCGATATATTTAAATTTAAAAGTATAATTCTTCGTTTTTATAATTTGTAAATTAAAAAAAATAGTATCTACAATTAGTGATTTTAAGAGTGGCAATTTTCTAACTTTATCAATTTCCCACTCAGTTTCAATAGTGTAACTAATCGAATTACTTATTGTATATGAAATTTTTATTATATTATTTTTATCTCGGTTATTTGATATTTCTTGAAAGTCGCCCATTTCTATGTATTTTCCATTAGGTGAAAATTGAAATGGAAATTCGCCTGATTGAAGCGAACCTAAAATACCATAAATTATTGAACTTTTACCACTACTATTTGCACCTGTTAGAAGTGTCAATTTGCCTAATTCAAGTTCTATATTTTTAAAACATTTAAAATTTTCAAATTTTAAGTTACTTATCTTCA
>MENC01000057.1:4447-4712 GCA_001768155.1 Bacteroidetes bacterium GWA2_30_7 | reverse complement strand
ACTTTATTTTTTCATAATTGAAATTATCAAATAGTTCAATAGCACATAACGGAACGGCGCTAAAACCGTTTTAATGGTTTTTAGCGCCATGTTAGAGCTATGTGCCAGCCATGTACTAATCTTATTTATTTTATATTTTTCAAGCAAAAAACGTTTTTAAATTTTTATTCCTAATATTGTTACATCGTCAATTTGTTCGTGTTCTCCTTTCCAGTTTTCAAAGGTTGTTTCTAATATATTTTTTTGTTCGTCCATTGGTTTTTCG
>MENC01000057.1:3209-4438 GCA_001768155.1 Bacteroidetes bacterium GWA2_30_7 | reverse complement strand
TTCAGTATTTGTAAATGCTTGCATTTTTGAATGAATACCAACTGGTTGTTTATCCGGTTCCAATACTTTTACTTCTTTTAGGGCAGATACGATAAATAAAGGATTATTTGCACCAGCATATTGTAATAAATTATTTTCTGTATTCAGGGCGCATAAAGCTATATCCATTCCGTCTTTTTGTTCCAAGTCAGAACCTTTTTGTTGAAGGGCTTCTATTATAGATTCACGCAAATTGTCTAATACATCAAATGCTTTTGTGACTTCTTTTTTACGTACGATTTCATTAAGGAATGACACGCCTAACATACTCATAAATGCACCGGGTACACCATGTCCGGTACAATCGGCAACAGTTACTATAAGCCATTCATTAATTCGTGTTCCCCAGTAGAAATCACCGGAAACAATGTCTTTTGGTTTGAACAAAATAAAATGTTCACCGAGAATACTGTTTGCATATTCACCTGTAGGCAATACTGCTGTTTGAATCCGTTTAGCGTAATTGATGCTATCAGTGATTTCCTTTTTCTGTTCAAAAAGTAGGGTGTTTTGTTCGCTGAGTTTATCGCGCTGGGCTTCTATCTCGTCACGTTGAACAGTGATTTCTTCGTTTGCCTGGTTAAGTTGTATATTTTTTTGGTCTACTAAAGTTTTCTGCTTTTCAATAATTCGCTTCTGCCGTCGTGTAATGCGCAACCGTTGGACAACAAATACTGTGAATGTCGCAGTTAAAATAAGACCGGCAATGATAAATATAATTATTAACTTTTGCCTTCGGCCTGACTCCTGCTGGCGTAATAACTCCGAATGCTGCAATTCTTTTTCCTTTTTAAAGATTAACTCTTTTTCTTTTTTGTCAAATTCTATTTGAGTTACTTTTAAATTAGCCTCTTTATTAACCTCATTAAAAAGTGCCGAATAAATTATATGCTCTTGTAACGCATCTTTATAATGATGCATTTCAGAGTATATTTCGTAAAGTTTATAATGTATTTTGTATAGATCATCTTTATAATCTAATTTAGAAAAAATATTGATGGATTTTTTATACCAGATTATAGCATCGATGTAATTTTTCTTCTTTGAAAATATCAACCCAAATGCTTTATAAGCTTCGGCAGTACCATTAATATCATTATTTGTTTCAAATACCTTGATTGCAATAGTTGTGAAATAATATGCGCTATCTAATTTATTTAAGCCAGTGTATGCTTTACTTAAAAAAATTT
>MENC01000057.1:2678-3034 GCA_001768155.1 Bacteroidetes bacterium GWA2_30_7 | reverse complement strand
ATTATTAACAACCTTTGCAATTTTAAGTGCTTTCATATAATTCTCGATACAAGTGTTAACACTACCTGTATAATAATATAAATTACCAAACACAAAATACAAATCAGAAATTAAGACTGAATCATTATTTTTAATTGCTAATTTCATATATCCATCAACGCAATTAACACATTCTGGCAATATAGCATGAGTATTAATTTCACCCAATTTTTGAAGAACTAAAGATTTTTGGTGAAATTCGGATGTATCAGTTAATATCTTTAATAATGAATCTAATTTCTCCTTTTGACCTAGTACCTTTAAACACGAAAAAATTGATGTTATTAGTGTTATTAGCATTAATATTTTTTTCATTT
>MENC01000057.1:1986-2615 GCA_001768155.1 Bacteroidetes bacterium GWA2_30_7 | reverse complement strand
ATTTTTCAAATCCTTACATATTCGTTTTTAAACGTTTGTAAATGGTTACAAACGTTTACGTTCTTTTTTCAAAGCACTTAAAGTTTGCTGCATAAAAATATACTTTAACTTTGAAATAAACAATAAAACAACAAATTACTCATTCAATATTTTTGGTTCAAAAAATATCAGTAATTTTCTTCCTTAAACTTTTTTTATCAGAAACTACTTTTTTATTTTTTAATCTATTTTCTTTATCTGCTTTTGAAAGTTTTACTTTTTTACGGATTTTTTCTGGCTTTAAAGCATTGTTTAACAGCTTATTAAATTTTAAAATTGCAGTTTCCTTATTTTTTAATTGAGAGCTGAAAACCTGAGATGTGATAATTAAAAATCCATCGGCACTAATCTTTTTTAAAAACTTAGATTGTAAGTTGGCTTTTTCTTGTTCTGTTAGAAGTTTTGATTCTGAAATATTAAATCGCAATTCGACTTTTGAATTAACTTTATTTACATTTTGTCCGCCCGGACCGCTGCTTCGGGCAGTTGCAAACTTACATTCTGATATAAAATCTCTGCTATTTAAAAATTCAAACTCCATGACTTTTCAAAGATAATCTTAAAAAGTTATAAGTTCATAGTGTTCCTAA
>MENC01000057.1:1716-1932 GCA_001768155.1 Bacteroidetes bacterium GWA2_30_7 | reverse complement strand
AATAATCTGACTGTTCAACCCTTTCAGGGTTGCGTGGATTATTGCATTGACTCCCCAAATTTCATTGGGGGTTATTCACATTATACCTTTGGTCGCAACCTACGGTTGTCTTCGGGATTTTAAAATTCTCTGAAACCAGTTTGAGCTTACAAAAGATTAAAAAAAACTAAAACATAACACTCGATTTTAATTCAACTCTTTAGTTATTGAAATTGC
>MENC01000057.1:0-1673 GCA_001768155.1 Bacteroidetes bacterium GWA2_30_7 | reverse complement strand
TTTTTACTTATTACATCACCTACTGCATAAATATCTGAAATATTAGTTCTCATATCTTCGTCTGTTTTTATATAACCCCATTCATCAAGCTTTAATGAATTTTCAAATATTTCTATATTTGATTTCATGCCGATAAATACAAAAACTCCATCGCATAATATTTTGCTCATTGAGTTAGTTTTAAGGTTTTCAATTTCGACAATCATTTTGTCTCCATCTTTCACAAATGCTCTTGGTTCGTGTTCAAACAAAACTTCAACCTTTGAATTAGCAAGTATTTTTTCCTGAGCCAGCTTATTCGCTGTAAATTTATCGAATTGATGAATAATTGTAACCTTTTTTGCAAATTTTGTTATAAACTCAGCTTCTTCAACTGCTGAATTACCACCACCTATTATAACTACGTCTTTGTCAACAAAATACTTCGCATCGCAAGTTGCACAATACGAAATGCCTCGACCCTTATATTCTAACTCGCCTGGTATATTCATTTTGTTCGGAGACGTTCCGGTTGCAATAATAATTTTTTTAGCTTTTACAGTTTCGAAATCATCTATCAAAACTTCTTTTTTAAATAAATCAACTTTTGTAATATCAACAGCAACTTTATAATGTGTTCCACATAACTTAGTTTGCTCAGACATATTGTGCGATAACATATAACCTGGTTGTGGTTCAATAAACCCTGGATAATTTGAAACTTCGTGTGTAGTTGACACCTGACCGCCTGGTAAAGCAATATCAATTAAAACTGTATTTATTCGGGCTTGACACAAATAAAGCCCTGCTGTAAGTCCACCTGGACCTGCTCCTAATATAATAACATCATAATTTGTTACTATTGGTTTTATTTGTGCAGAAATCTCTTTGATTCTATTTTCTGTAAGCATTAAATTCAAGTTTTCAATTATTTCGCTTCGTTTTATTCCACCGGTTAATCTAGTTCCAACCTCAGTTCCATTCTCAAAAAACAATAATGTTGGTGATGATTTTACACCAAGGTTATCTGCTAAATCTCTATTTTGCTGTCGAAAAATTTTTACAAATTTTATATCATTTCCATAAAGCAGGGCAAGGTTTTCAAATTTTGGAGCAACTGCCTCACATGGTGGACATTCAGTGGAATAGAAGTCTAAAACAACTTTTCCTCCTTTAAGAACTTCATTTTCAAAATCGGTTGTATTTATCTCTTTCATAATTAATTGTTTAAGTATTGTGAAAATCCTAATTCTAATAATTCTTTAATTGGTCTGCAATCGGGTGAACAAATTTTGCCTGTTTTATTTTTAGAAATTGAAGCACAACCTCCACCGCAAGCTAATTGCAAATTACACGATTTACATTCTGGAATTTCAGTTACATCTCTACTTATCCATTCATTTACAAGTTCTTGGTTAAGTTGAACTTCAGGATAAAATGTTCCAATTAATTCGTTTATTTTGCCAACAGTTGCTGTGCAAGAATATATATTTCCTTTAAAATCGAAAGCCCATTCGGTTTTACATGCTGGACATGAGTCGAATAATGGAGATGGTAATTCGTTATTTTCCCACAAGAATTTTGAAATTGAAAATGATGGTTTGTAAAACTCAAGTATTTCTGGATTTTCCTGAACTAATTTATAAATGTGTTCATATAGCGAAATTCTTGAAAATAACTTATCTGGCGACGAT
>MENC01000056.1:5409-19125 GCA_001768155.1 Bacteroidetes bacterium GWA2_30_7 | reverse complement strand
AATCATACAGTAATAAAAGAAGAAAAAAAAATATAAAAAATTGAGAAGGAATTATATTGAACAAACGGTTAATAAATGTCCACATTGCACTAGTATAGACATTATAGGTTATGGTTCAGCAAAAGGAAGTAGGCGATTCAAGTGTAAAAATTGCAATAAAACATTTACAGAATACACAGGCACGTGGCTTGCAAATCTTAAAAGACGAGATGTAGTTGATAAATATGTTGAACTGATGTTGCAAGAAAAATCTTTAAATAAGATTAAAAGCGAACTTGAAATAAATAAGAAAACTGCTTTTGATTGGCGACATAAAATATTGTCTAGTATTGAAAATCAGGGAAATACTAGTTGTTTCTTGGGTATAACTGAAAGTGATGAAACATTTTTTCTTCAATCTGAAAAAGGATCTTGCGATTTAGACCGTAAAAGTCGTAAACGAGGAGGAAGTGCAAAAAAACATGGAATTAATAACGAACAAGTTGCTGTTGTTGTAACCTGTGACCGTAATCAAGAAATTGATTTAACCGTTGCTACTTTAGGTCGTATTACTAAAAATAATTTGGAGAAAATATTAGGGAGTCGTGTAGATCAAAATACGATTCTTTGCACTGATAGCCATATAACTTATAAAGGATTCGCTTTAGACCATAATCTTGAACATCATTCATTAAAAGCTAATTTAAAACAACATGTAAAGGATAAGGTTTACCATATACAACATATTAATTCTATTGATAGTCGACTAAAACCATGGGTAAATAATCATTTTCATGGTGTTTCTACCAAATTTTTACAAAATTATATGAACTGGTTTAGATTAAAGGAAACAACTAAAAAATCAAAAGAAGTAGTTTTAGAATTCTATACAAAATCAATTCAAGATTCTAAAGCGTGGCTGCGTTTCAAAAATATACCTAACCGCTATAAATCTTTAGTTAATTTATTACCAACACCAGATTAAACCTTAGCCATTACAAATTACAATTGCTTGATATTCAAGTGGTTTTGAAAATTTGAATTTTGAGAATTGGAATTTATTTGACATTTGCTTTTTGTTTTTTGGCGTTTTCTTATAAGCACTAAATATAATCCAACGAATTATTAAAAATGTTCGTTCTTATTCCAAAGTAAATCAGATTTGAGTTTTTCTCTACAGAATAGTAGTTATTAGTTCTTTTTATTACAGAAACAAATAATCTGCAATTAATTGCAGGATTTATTAAATATGATAAAGTTGCAGAATAATATTTTGTTGTTGTTTTAAGACCTTGCAAAAAATTAGAACTTTCGTAATTATCTGAATAGTTAAATAAATTTCCACCAAAATTTATTCCGGTAGAATCTTTTCCCTGATTAATATTATTATAACTCAATTCAATTCCAAAATCTTTAAATTTATAGTTAATTTTTATAACTAATTCCTGAAGGTTTGCTCCAGCAGGATGAGCCAAAGGCATATTAAAATGTGTGTAATTCTGTCGAATTACATCATGAGAATATGTATATGGGTTAATCCGATTATATTCACACATCAAAAATAATTTTTTAATATTAAATGGTTTAAAAATCTTTATACCAGCCTGATATCCAGTTTTATTTTGATTAAAATCATTTTTGAATGAATAATCGTCAACTACTAATTGTCCATAAAGCTGAATGTTTTTCTGAGGAATTATTTGAATATTAAAACCAACCAATACATTATTACTATCGTTAAGGCTGTAATTTACTGTTTTATAAAAAATTAAAGGATTAAAATAGTTCGGTTTAAACTTGTTGTTATATCCCACTCCTGACGTTTTCCAAACAGTTCCTTCAAATAACCCAACTTGTAAATATTTGTTCACGATAATATTCAAATAACTAAACGAACCATGATTTCTGTTAAAAACAATCTCTCTTGTATCAATTGCAGATATTTCCTGAAATGAATTCATCATATACATATATTGAATTCGTTTATTTTGAAATAAAAATTTCAAAAACGGATAAGCAGCTGAATAATCAGATAATAGCAAAGAACGATAACCGTTACCAATAAAATTTTTTCCATGACCAAACTGAATACTAAAATTATCTGCCGGAACATAATTAATATACGAATTTGAATAAGAATAATCGTATCCGGTCTGGTTAAAACCTCTGATTCTTGCAAGTCCCGGCATAACTTGATTACTTTTAATATACTGAGAAATAAAATCAGCAACAAAGGCTTGGTTCTCAACAGCAAGTGTCTGAAAGTAAAACCGCTTGCCAATTTTTCCTTTTACGATGATGCCTCTCGAATTTGTTGATAATATTGAGTCTGTAACAAGGTCTTTTCCTGCTTCAAAATCGACAATTATATTTGCTTGAATAATAAAGTTTTTTGCTTTTCCAATTACCAAATCTTCGGTTCTGAGCTTTTTCCATAACTTCTTATGTTTGAGCCTATTTAAAATTAAACTGTCTCTCCCGAATAAGAAAAAAATTGAATCCGAATTTATTTTAGAATTTAAATAATTTGGCTCAATAGGTTTTAATGAATTATGCACATTTAGAAATCGACAATTTATATCTTCTTCTAAATCAGAAAATAAGAATGTGTTGTAGGGTAAATTTGTATTTTGAGACTTAGTTAAAGAATATGAAAATATCAGTAAAAATAAAATGAAATATTTCATTTGTAAACCTAATCCACGTTTGATTTTTGCTTTCGATATATATATATAAGTATATTTGAAAAGATTAATGCCAATAACGTAAGGATAATTATTAAATAATAATTTCCAACCCAATCCATTAAAAAAGAAAAAATTATAAAAAACACAGAGGTCATTGACAATAAGATGGTTGATTGTGAATGTGATAGTTTTAACTTTAATAAAATATGATGTATATGATTTTTATCTGGATTAAACGGAGAACGTTTTTTAGATACCCGAATTGTAAAAACCCGTAGCATATCAAAAAGTGGAACAATTAATATTCCGATTACAACTGCCGGTGCCGAAAAAAGTGCATACTCATTTGTTAAATGCTCATTAATATCTATCATTTTTATTGCTAAAATTGCTAGCATTAACCCTAAAAGCATCGACCCCGTGTCGCCCATAAATATTTTTGAAGGAGTAATGTTAAACCTTAAAAATGCTACTAATGAGCCAAGTAGAGCAAACGAAACAATTGATAATTGTCGTGTTTCATCGGCATAATAAAACCAAATGCCAAAAGCTAAACAAGCAATAGCAGATAAACTTGCCGACAATCCATTTATTCCATCTATCAGATTTACAGCATTTATAATAACTAAGATTACGAAAATTGAAAATACAATACTAACATATTCATTTAATTCGTAAATACCAAAAATGCCAGAAAAGCTTGTAATTTTAATTTTTCCCCAAACAGTTATAATAATTGCTGAAATTAATTGACCAATAGCTTTTTTTCTTGGCGAAAGAGTTACAATATCGTCTTTAATTCCTATTCCAAAAATTACAATCAATGCTGCCAAAACATACTGTAATTGCCAAAATTTTGAGAAATCTGTCCAGAATGAAATAGAAAATATTAACCCGGCAAAAATAGCTAATCCACCAAGTGTTGGGACGCTTATAGAATGACTTTTTCTAGCACCAGGCTCATCATATAAGTTTTTAACATTCGCAACATAAATAATTGATGGAATTGCAATATAAGTGATTGCAAAAGATGTAAAAAAACTAAATAAAATTAATTTTGTCATACAACGCAAATATATGACAAAATTATTAAGACATACTATTGAAACATTTAGTTAAATAACCTAATTTTAATTATTTAATGATTTATTTGACTATTGGTTTATTTTTATTGACTAAATTTGAAAATACATCAACGGAATTTTTACATTTATTAGACTTTTTTTAAAATTCTTTTTTCCTTTGTTATAAAAAATAATGCAATTTAAAGATATTATAGGACAAGTTGAAGCTAAAAAAAGGCTTCTATCTGCTGTAAAAGGCAATAGGATTAGTCATTCTGTATTGTTTTTAGGTCCCGAAGGAAGCGGAAAACTTGGATTGGCAATTGCTTATGCACAATATATTTCGTGCGAAAATAAAACAGAAGACGATTCTTGTGGAGTTTGCAAATCATGCTTAAAATATAACAAACTTGTACATCCCGATTTACATTTTGTATTTCCGGTTGTAAAAACCAAGAAAATTACAAAAGAACCAATAAGCGACAATTTTATTAACGAATGGAGAGAGTATGTATTAAAAAATCACTATTTTTCGCTAAATCAATGGACTGAATTTATTGCAGACGACGAAAACAAACAAGCAATTATTGGAGTTAACGAAAGCAGCGAAATCATTAAAAAACTTTCTTTTAAAACCTTTGAATCGGAATATAAGGTTATGATTATTTGGTTTCCCGAGAAGATGAACAAAGAATCATCAAATCGTCTTTTAAAAATATTGGAAGAACCTTTCGAAAAAACACTTTTTATTTTGATATCAGAAGATTCGGGCAATATTATACAAACAATTTTATCAAGAACACAGCTTTTTAAGATTTCTAAAATTGATGATTCGAGTATAATAAATTTTTTAATCGATAAACATTCGATAGAAGAACAAGAAGCTGTAAATATTGCAAAATTATCGCATGGCAATATTATTAATATGTTGCAAATTTTAGGTTCAGAAGAAAATCAAGCCAAATTTTTGGAAGAGTTTTCTACCATGATGCGTTCGGCATTTAAAGGTGATACTATAGAAATTAGTAATTGGTCGAAAGAAAAAGCAAAAACCGGAAGAGAAAAAATTAAGGAATATCTGATTTATTGCTTGAGAATGATTCGTGAAAATTATTTAATGACCAATAATGTGTCTGAATTAGTTCAACTTACAGGTGGAGAATCGGAGTTTTCAAAAAAATTTCATCCATTTGTAAACAGCCGAAATGTTCCTCTGATTTATGATGAAATTAATAAAGCACATTTTCATATCGAACGAAATGGAAATGCTAGTATAATTTTGCTTGATTTGGCTTTAAAAATTATGCAAAATATTAAAAAGTGACTTTAACAAGAATAACCTAATATCTTTAATGATTTAAAATTTGGTTATTTATTTTAATTTTCATTGATTATATGTTAAAGCAAAAAGCTCCTGAAAATCAGGAGCTTTATCGGAGGTCTCTTCCGGATTCGAACCGGAGTCGACGGTTTTGCAGACCGGTGCCTAGCCGCTCGGCCAAGAGACCATCTTAGAATTACAAAATTACAAAAACTTTTCCTTTAAAAAAATATTATTTCAATTTATGAAACGATGAAAGTTTTTATCTAAAATCAAAATGAAGTTCATTATCTTATTAAAGAATTTTTTATTTTACAAAAGACGCAACTGGTTTTATTATTTGTTGTAATGTTGCATTATAAATCCCTTCTGAATCTATTCCACATTCATTATGTAATTGATGTACTGTCCCATGTTCAATAAATTTATCAGGAATTCCCAATCTTTTTACATTTGAATTATAACCATTATCTGACATAAATTCGAGTATTGCACTTCCAAATCCACCTTTTAAAACACCATCCTCAACAGTAATTATGTTTTGGAAGTTTTTAAAAATTGAATGAAGCAATTTTTCATCTAATGGTTTTACAAATCTCATATCGTAATGAGCTATAGATATATTTTCATTTTCTTCAAGTTTATTACAAACTTTAACTACAGTATTTCCAATATGTCCAATTGAAAGAATTGCTATATCCTTACCATTTCTTAATAATCGTCCTTTGCCGGTTTCGATTTCTTTAAAAGGCTTTCGCCAGTCAGCCATAACTCCATTTCCTCTTGGATAACGTATTGTATAAGGACCTTTATCTTGTAATTGAGCAGAATACATTAAATTTCGCAATTCTTCCTCATCCATTGGTGAAGAAACTATCATATTTGGAATTATACGCATATATGCTAAGTCAAAAACCCCATGATGTGTAGCACCATCCTCGCCTACAAGCCCACCTCTATCGAGACAAAAAACAACATTAAGATTCTGAATTGCAACATCGTGAATAACCTGATCGAAAGCTCGTTGCATAAACGAAGAATAAATATTACAAAACGGAATCATTCCTTGTTTTGCAAGTCCAGCCGAATACGTAACTGCGTGTTGTTCTGCAATGCCAACATCAAATGCTCTTTGCGGCATTTTTTCCATCATAATATTTAATGAGCATCCGCTTGCCATTGCCGGAGTTATACCAACAATTTTAGGATTTTTTTCGGCAAGCTCAACAATCGTATGTCCAAATACATCCTGATATTTTGTACCTGAGCAAGAATGACCGTTAAGTGAAATAATTTCTCCTGTATTTTTATCAAAAGTTCCGGGTGCATGCCATTTGGTCTGGTCGAGTTCGGCAAATTTATATCCTTTTCCTTTTTTGGTAATAACGTGTAATAATTTCGGACCGGGAATTCCTTTTAAATCTTTTAAAATTTTAGAAAGATTAACAACATCATGACCATCAACGGGACCAAAATATCTGAAATTTAACGATTCAAATAAATTACTTTGACGAAGTATAATTGATTTTACACCATTTTCTATTTTTTGTGCAAATACCTGTGCATTAGGACCAAAGCGACTTATTTTTCCTAACATTTTCCAAACTTCATCTTTAACTTTATTATAAGTTTGAGAAGTTGTAATGTCAACAAGATATTCTTTTAAGGCTCCAACGTTTGCATCAATTGCCATATTGTTATCGTTCAGAATAACAAGCATATCGGGCTTTAGCATTCCTGCATGATTCATTGCTTCAAAAGCCATTCCGGCAGTCATTGAACCATCGCCGATTACAGCAATTACCTGTTTTTTAACCTTTTGTAACTTTAAAGCCATCGCCATTCCGAGAGCAGCCGAAATTGATGTTGATGAATGTCCAACACCAAAAGCATCGTAAATACTTTCTGAAGGCTTTGGAAATCCGCTTATTCCGTTAAGTTTTCTATTTGAATTGAATAAATCTTTACGACCCGTAAGAATTTTATGTCCATAAGCCTGGTGTCCAACATCCCAGATTAATAAATCGTCTGGAGTATTAAAAACATAATGCAAAGCAACAGTAAGCTCAACAACTCCAAGACTCGCACCAAAATGTCCGGGATTATTACAAACAACATCAATAATATATTGGCGTAATTCGTTGCTAATCTGAATTAACTGAATTTCATCAAGTTTTTTCAGGTCTGATGGAAACTGTATTTTTTCGAGCAGTTGCCCTTGTTTAAACATAAAGTGCGACTAAAACAATTTACAAAATTAACAATAAATTCTATGTAATCATTACAAATATAGGTTTTAACGTAATTGTGATAAAAAAGTTATAAAAATCTTTTTTTAATTAGATATTGTTAACTTATAAGATATTGTGGTTAAAAATAAAAACTGTGACACGGTTTTGAACCGTGCCACAGTTAACAAAGCTATTCTTTTAACAATTATGCCTTCTTGGCAAAGAATGTTTTAAATATTAAGTCATAAACTATAACTCCACCTCCAAAAATCATTAATAAATCTGGAATTGTCCTTGCCCAAACCCAGAATCTCATTCCGCTTAAAGCTTCACGTGTTCTTGCAGCAAAATAACCTAAATCGTGAGCAATTTTTGTTTGTTCCATTCCAATCATTAAAGTTGGTATTGCAAAAAGTAAAACCCCGATTGTAAGCAGCCAGAATCCCCATTTGCTTAATTTTTCGTTCCAAACCAAGCCTTTAGCCATTGCATTTGCACGCGATGTCATATAAAGAAATGCGATAGAAACATAACCAAATGCTCCAAGTAATGCCACATGTCCGTGAGGCATAATCAGATATGTTCCATGTGAATAATAACTTATTGTAGGAGTGTTGATTACCATTCCAAGGAAACCTGCACCAATCCAGTTTAGAAATGCCGAACCTGCAATCCACATAAAAGGAGTTGAAAAGTGAAATTCTTCGCCTCGATGAATTTTTTCGCGATAATTTTTCATTGCTTCAATTAGCATTAATGCAAGAGGAAGCGGCTCAAGTGCTGAGAATATTCCGCCAATTGCAATCCAATATTCGTCAAGCCCTTGCCAGAAATAATGATGACCAACTCCAAGTGTACCGCTTACCATAATCAGAAATAATTCGAAAAACATAACACGAACGGCTGTTTTCTGAGAAATCAAACCAAGTGAAACCGTAAAGAATGCAATAACTCCGGCAGCAAATAATTCGAAAGTTAATTCAACCCAAAGGTGAATAACCCACCAACGGTAATAATCATCAACAGTGTAGTTTGGAATTATTTTATGAACCGGCATCATTCCGGCAATATAAAGTGTGGCAATTCCAAATGCTGACCAAATAATTGTTCCAACAAGCGGATTGTTTGTAGCAGCTTTTCTGATAAGTGAAACTATAAGTAAAAACCAGAACACCAAACCAATAACAAGTCCAATATCCCATATTCTTCCAAGATTAACAAGTTCTCTTCCTTCGTTTCCAAGCCAAAACCAAGTATCGCGCATTTGACCTGTTGCTCCAAGATATAATCCAACAACGCTACCAATTCCAACAATTAATAATGCAAACCAAAGAATATCAACCAACCATGGATATTTATGGTCACGATTTGCAACCCAGGGAGCAATTAATAAACCACCTACCAGCCAGCCTACAGCAACCCACAAAACAGCAATTTGAGTGTGCATTGAACGTAATACATTAAATGGAAGAATATCTTGTGATAATAAAAAGTCTTCGGTAGGATTTGCGTAAAGATGAGCAAGATAACCTCCAAGAACCAACTGTACAAAAAACAATAATCCAACTATTGGAATATACTTTAGCAATTTTTTTTGCGACTTAAATAATTGTGTGATTTTTAAGGCTGGTTCCAATGCTTCATTTTTATCTTTCTTGAATAAAAATTCATAGGATAAGAAAATTATGATTATTGTTAAAGTCCATAAAATCAAGAATTCCCAAAGAGAAACGTTGTGTGAATTAAAATTAACATCCTGGTCAATCAGCGGTTCGCAGGGCCAGTTATTCGACCATGTTCGTTCTGTTCCGGGACGTAGCGAGGTTGCTACAAGTTGCGACCAATCGAAAAATGCAGCGATTTTAACAGCTTCTTCGGGTTTAATAATCCCGCCTCTGAAAGCTCTTTCTTTATCGCCATTAACTAACATATTTACAATGTATTCCACGTTCTTGTGAAATGCCTGAGCCGATGCTTCGGTATAAGTAGTGGTTGTTTCAAGTAAATGGGTTTGATGTTTCACATCCTGCTTAACTCTTTCTTTTACAGCTCCCCGCTCAACTTCTGTAAGTTCTTTTGAAAATTTTCCATATATTTCTTTTGCATAAAAATCGTATAAATATTCTATTCTGTTGTGCATTAAATCTGTCGAAAAATCAGGACCCATATATGCTCCCATTCCAAGTACTGTTCCCCAATCCATAAGGTCGAATTGCTGAAAATATCCTTTTCCGGCAACCACATCATCGTAAGTATAAAGCAATTCCCCATTCACAGACTTAACTTCTTTAGGTATTGGAGGAACTTCTTTCTGGAGGTTTGCCGTGAAATAAATTAATGCCACCACCATAAAAATGGCAATAAACCAAAAGCTTGTGTATAAGCCTTTTCTACTCATAAATTTGTCTAAAAATGTTTCTTTCATAATTGAATTTGAATTAAGTTAATTTATTATTTATCTATATGCTACTTCGTTGTAGCATTTGTTTACAAAAAATTTTAAAATTTGTTTATAGTATCCTTAATTAAGTTTGCTAAGCTGGTTTTAGATAGTGTGTTATACAATTTTTCTTTAGTATCAGTCCACGATTTATGCATTGCACAAGAACTTTCAGGAGTACACTCGTTAAATCCTAATACACAGCCCATATATTTGTCTATTCCGTCAACCGAATCAATAATCTCAGCCAGATAAATATTGTCGGGCGATTTCATAAATTTATAACCTCCATCTCGTCCCTGAATGCTTACAATAAAATTATTTTTACTCAGATTTGTCATAATTCGCCGCATATATTTGTTTGGAATATTCAGTTTTTCGACAATACTTTTTGCACTATACAACTTTTCGTAATCTGTTGCCATATAGCTTAATATCCGTATTGCGTATTCTGTTGTTTTACTAAACTTCATATATGCTACCCGCCTGTAGTATTTTCGACAAAAGTAAATATTAAATTATGTTATGCAAATAAATATTAAAAATTTTTGATTTTATTTTTCTGCAAAATTTAAACAGAAAGCATCTCGAATTTTACTATTGTATTGGTAATTATAGAATTATTATTTGATTAAATAAGATGAATAATATACTTTTGAAGGATGAGAAATTTTTAAAAATAGGTTTTTGGCTAATAAAGAAATAATGCAATTGTTTCGTTTGGCGAAATATTACCATCAAATAGTTAGAAAGACTGTCAATAAAATTTGACAGAAACAAGGAATTTATTTGAGAAATTTAATTATTTTTGAAAAAACTTTAAAGAATGAATTATTATCCGATTTCATTAAAAGAAATTAAAGAAAAGGTTGCTAAAAAGAAGATTTTCAGGCAACCTATTCAACTCCTACCATTTGAAGACCTTACTAATGTGAAAGAAATTACTAATGAATTTGGAGAAACACTTGTTAGAGTTGATGGAGATATTCCTGCTGACTTACCAATCACTGACGGTCAAAGATTTTTATTTATAAGTTACGACCAATCAAAATATTCACACGGGATTCATAAATATCCTGCAAAATTTTTTCCTGAATTACCAAGATGGCTTATTAATCGTTATTCAAAACCAAATGATCTAATATTAGACCCATTTGCAGGAAGTGCTACAACAAATATCGAAGCGTTATTATTAAATAGAAATTCTGTTGCAATTGATGTTGACCCATTTGCAAGATACTTAGCTAAAGTTAAAACAACACCAATTGACAAATTAGAACTTAATAAAACTGTTGAAAATATCCTAAAAAAACTAGTTGCATTCAACCCTAAATTAGTTGACAGCAAAGATATTCCGGAATTTCCATATCGTGAAAACTGGTTTACAAGAGAAATATTACTTGAATTAGCATTTATAAAAAAAACGATTCTCAATTCAACCAATGATAATAACATTAAAGACCTATGCTTAATATCAATGTCATCTGTTATTCGTGCAGTTTCTAATGCAGATGATAATTGCACAAGAACAGTGGTAAGAAAAAAATTAAATAAAGAAATATACCCATCTTTTGCATTGACAAAGTTTGCAGAAAATTTAATCATGAATGCATACAGGATTGTTGACTTTACTAGTCGTTTAAATACTAATGCTACTTTAGAAATACCTGAAGGTAATGATGCAAGGTTTTTTACATATCCAGACAATCATTTTGATATTGCAATAACTTCTCCACCTTATGCAAATGCTGTAGATTATCCCAGGACACATCAATTAGAAATGTATTGGCTCGGGTTAGCAAATGGTTCGTTAAGTAAATTAAAAGAAATCCATATCGGGACAGAGGTAGTTAGAATAGATGAATATAAAAAACTACATAAAATTGGAGAGAATACGGCAGACAAAAAAATTGAAGCAATTTATAAATTAGACCCAAGAAGAGCGTATATTGCATACAAGTATATATACGATATGACTTTAAATATGAAAGAGGTATATAGGTCATTAAAACCTGGAGGTAGATATATTATTGTCGTTGGCAATAATCGTATCAAAGGTGAGTTATTTGAAAGTTGGAAATATTTAATGAGTCTTTCTGAAAACATTGGTTATAAAGTTGAAAATTATTTTGGCTCAGAAATTATAAAACATTTTATTAAAGTTCCAAGAGAGGAACGAATAAACACAGATTGGATTATTGTATTAAAAAAGTAAAAAATGCCAAACAACCCAGAAATCGGCAAACAAGCGTCAATAGACGGATTTGCACACGAACACATTGTAGTAGGTTTTTTAATGAAACGTTATCAAAATGTTTCATTGGTTGATTTACCACTCTCTCCTTATGACATAATCATTGCTCGCAGACTTGAAAATGGAAAAGAAGATATAATAAGAGTGCAAGTTAAAACAGCAAGAACAAGCGTTAGTTTCACTGGGGGAACAAGAGGAGGGGTTGACAGAGAATACAAATCAGATGTAAAAACTTATACACAATCACCAGAAACATCAGATTTAATTATTGGTTTCAGACCAAATGCTGATGGTACGTTTGATTTGTTTTTTGTCCCGACTGTTCTGATTAAATATTTTGGAACTAAAAGTAAAGGACTTGGGACTATTGAATTTTTCAAAAATAATTACGACATACTTGAGAATTGTAAAGACCATTCCTATTGTATAAAAATTGCAAGAGAACAAGGCATAATATAAAACTACTGCTGGGTAACAGACGTTTGCTTTCAGTGACTGGGTAGCGCTTCGTATGACAGGAAAGCGGTAATTTCAACTTCAGTTCTTCTTGGAAAATTCAGCGATAAAATCGCCACAGAACTGCAACCGCACGAATGTTAACTTTAACAGCAAAACAAATCAAAAGTAAATAAAATCACTCCCAATAGCAACAGTAAAAAACTCCCGAACAAATAAAACTGACGACTTTTGGGAATCAATAATATCTAAAATAGAACTTACTGAACATATTCCGGCAGAGGCATTTGAAAATATCTCAGATTTCTCACATCTTGAAATAATGTATGAGTCTTAAATAATCAACACATTGAATTTAGTATTAGAAAAAATCAAATATGAATAATTCGATAAAATTATATAATGTATTACAAACTTATAATAAAATCAATCTATCAAATCTGTTGATAAGTTTTTTCATTGTTAATAACTACTCGTCAATTTTTGTAACCTAAATAATAGTTATATATTTTTTAACATACTTTTGTTTGACAAAGGCAACTATATTTGTGATGAATCGTCTTTTTGCTTACATAAATGAATGTAAAAATATTGTGAAAAATCAAATAATTTCAATATACGTGCTTAAATATCAATCAATTACAAGTTAAAACAATCAAATCAATTATTAATATAATTTTAAATTTTATGAGAAAAATTTATTTCTTTTTAACCGTTTTGTTTTTAATTGCTGTTGCAATTAACGCTAATGCACAAATAGTAACACCTGCAAAAATTACTTCAGGAGTTTATCACGGTAAAATTAATGCTAAAGATTTTAAGCCAATTACCGATATGAAAGCCTACGAAGAAGAGCGACTAAAAAATAAAACTGAATTAAAACTTAAAATGCAAGAAAGAAACCCTGGAATGAAAGAAAAGTTGTATCCAGCAGGTTCAAATGAATTACCTCAACCTTTAGACCCAGTACTTCAAGCTGCCGAAAAAAGCATACAAATAGCACCACAAGTGTTATTGAATGTTGCAGGACAAAACGGTGGTTCTGGTGTCCCTCCAGATTGTATTGGTGCAATTGGACCTAATCATTATGTTCAACAAATTAATACTACCTATGTTGTTTACAACAGATCTGGTTCTGCAATAACTGGTCAAATAGCACTTAATTCATTATTTAATGGAGTAACAGGAGCAAATTGCAATGACGGCGACCCTATTATACTTTATGACGAACAATCTGACAGATGGCTTGCTGCAGAATTTTCGTTATGTAATGCAAACGAATAT
>MENC01000056.1:5135-5377 GCA_001768155.1 Bacteroidetes bacterium GWA2_30_7 | reverse complement strand
AACAGGAACTTGGAACAGATGGTCTTTTGACGTTGATGATACTCCTGACTATATGAAATTTGGAGTATGCAGAGATGGATATTATATGGCAACAAATACATATCCTACTGGAAATGATGTTTATGTATTTGAAAGAGATGCAATGTTAACTGGTGCTGCAAGCCCACAAATGGTAGGATTCGATAATCCTAACAGACCTGCCAGTGGTTTTCATTGTATTATGCCTTTAGATAATGATGGTT
>MENC01000056.1:0-5077 GCA_001768155.1 Bacteroidetes bacterium GWA2_30_7 | reverse complement strand
TGGAGCAGGTTGGGATAATCTTACTCAGCCGGGTACATCTCAAAAACTAGATGCAATTAATACAATTCTAATGTATAGAGCACAATATCTAAATTTTGGCAGTTATCAGTCAATTGTTTGTAACCATACAGTTGATGTTGATGGTACTGACCATGCAGGTATCAGATGGTACGAACTTAGAAATACCGGTTCTGGCTGGTCGCTTCGTCAAGCTGGAACTTATGCCCCTGACGCACGTAGTCGATGGTGTGCAGGAATATCTATGAATAAAAAAAATGAAATAGCTTTAGGTTATTCTATTGCAAGCTCTTCGGAGTATCCTGGTATAAGGTTTACTGGTCAGACAGCATCAGAATATGCTGCTGCATCAGGGTCTTTTGATATTGATGAAACAAATATTAAAACTGGAGCTGGTTCACAAACAAGTGCAAACAGATGGGGCGATTATTCTGGAATGAGTGTTGACCCAAATGATAGTACAACTTTTTGGTACACAACTGAGTATTGCAAAGCCGGTGGTGCTTTAGGAACACAGATTACTTCTTTCAAGTTTCCTGATTTAGCTTCACCTCCTTTTGCAGATTTTATAGGTACACCAACAACAATTCCTGAAGGTGGAATGGTAAATTTTACAGATGTTTCTGCTAACATTCCTACATCATGGAGTTGGTCATTTCCCGGAGGAACACCATCAGCTTCAACTTTACAAAACCCTACAGGAATAGTCTATTCTAATAGTGGACTTTATACAGTAACGCTTACTGCTACAAATGCTAATGGTTCTGATGTAGAAACAAAAACTAATTATATAAATGTTGCTGAACAAGGTTGTGCATCAATATTTTTCGCCGAAGATTTCGAAGGAGTTGCACTACCTGCTTTACCAGCTGGATGGACTACTGCCGGTAATTGTACTGCTCCTGACAGAGATTTTTTTACAGGTACTTACGTTCAGGCTAATGCAGGTGGCTATTGGCCTGTTCCCGACCATACAAATTTTGCTATGTCCAATGATGATTTAGATAATTGTGATAAATCTGTTGATTATCTCACATTACCAACTCAAAACTTCACAGGTCAAACAGGTATGGAATTGACTTTTTCTGCTTCAAATTCAGGTGATTATGGCGGTATTTCTACTGTTGAATTAAATATTAATGGAGCAGGTTGGAATTTAGTTTTTACAATTCCAAATTCAAATACTTGGCGTTCATTTACTGTTCCACTTACTGGAACCGATAATACTGCAAATATTGGTATTAGATTTAAATATAACGATGAAGCCCAATGGGCAACAGGTTTAGCTATTGATGATGTTTCACTTACTTCAAAACATAGCAATAATAATATAATGTCCTCTACTTCAAATATTACATACTATACTTCAATTCCTTACCTTCAAGCACCGGCAATTTCCTTTTCTGGAAATATAAAAAACGGTGGCTTTAATAATTTAACAGGAACTCATCTTAAAGTGGATGTTACTGGAGCAAAGGCTTTTACGGGAAACAGCCCATCTTCAACACTTAATACTGGAATTGAATCTCCATTCAACTGTTCTACAACTTTTACTCCATCGAATATAGGTACTTATGATGTAACATTCACAGCTGTTGAAGACTCTACTGATTGTACACCACTAGACAATGCAAGTACAATCACAAATGCGATTATGGTATCTGATACAGTATATTCAAGAGATGATGGTAGTGCAGCTTATCAGTTAAGTGGAGCAAGTTATGGTACAACAAATCTGAATTATAAATGTGCTCTCGGATATAACGTAATAGCTACTGATAATGCTAAATCTATTACTATTGGTGTTGGACCAGCTACACCTGTTGGAACTATAGTTAGAGGAAGAATCTGGAATGATGCTGCCGGGCTTCCAAATGCTTATGTTGCTTCAACAGCAGATTATACGATTACTGCTGATGATCAATATGCTTTTATAACATTACAATTATCAAGTGTTACGTCCTTAACTCCAGGAAAATATTATGTGGGTTTTGAAGCAGACACTAATTTTCTCGTTCTTGCTAGTCAATTATCTGTTGAAACAGGAAGTCTTTGGATACATGATGGAGGTGCACCAGGAACATGGTTTAGTGATGCTGATGGACTTGCTGAAACTTTTTGGGTTAGGTTAAATTTTTCATTTAACCCTCCTCCATATAATCTTTCTCTCGAAGGTGTTGGTTTTACCGATTATTCACAAACTCCTCTTTCGCAAGTTATTCCAATACAATTTTTAGGATTACTCGGTAATAATGGCGACAATAACCAAACAAATGTGAAATTTAAGGTTACAGTATCTGGTTCTGGTAGTTTTATTGATAGTAGTGCTACACTAACTACCTTGTTACCAACAGTTGATTCTTTAGTTTCTACAGCATATACTTTTCAACCTTCAGGAGGTGATTATAATGTATTGTTTGAAACATTGTCAGACCAAACTTCGTTAGACAATGCACCTCAAGACAATTCGACTTCTGCTGTCTTTAGCGTTACAGATACAGTATATGCGAGAGATCATGGAAATTTTGACGGTGGCGGAAGATATAATGCTGGAGTTAGTTTTGAACTCGGTAATGCGTTTGAAATATTAAGTGTAAAACGACCAAATTCAATATCAGTTTATTTGCATCCGCAAACTGATTCTCTTACTGTGATAAAAGCATTTATTTATGATGGTTCGCTTACAAACAGAATTGATTCTTCTGCAAGTTATACAATTCAGTCTGGAGATATTAATAATGGTTTTCTTACATTACCTCTGATAAATAAAACCCCTCTTATACCAGATTGGTATTATGCAGTAATTATGCAAGTAAATACAGGCGACACAGTTGCAATAGCCGATGGAAGCGATTTTATTCAATCTACTGGTTCTTGTGTTTTTAGAGATACTGCTTACACAGGCACATGGTACTCACTTGATAATGCATTATTTATTAGATTAAATCTAAATATGTGCCCTGGTTTAGCAATCTCACCATCATATAATGTATGTAGCAGTAATCCTGTTGAATTAGTAGCTTCGGGCTATCTTGATTATACATGGTCGCCATCAACTGATTTAAGTGCAACTACTGGGGATACTGTTACTGCTTCACCTTCAGTAAGTACTATTTATACTGTTACAGGAACATCTGGCGTTTGTACAGATAGTATGCAGGTTTCTGTTAATATTCCTCCAACACTTGTTATGTCTGGAGTTAATGAAACATCTCCCGGTTCTTGTGATGGAACTGGTACTGCTACTCCTTCTGGCGATTCAGCACCGTATAATTATAATTGGGATATTTTAGTTGATGCTCCAAGTACCAGTACTTTCGATGGTGTAGGTGGCACTTTTGCTGAACAAGTTACAACTAATTTTACAGCTCCAGTTTCAGGGCTTGGTGTATTAGATGGAGTATCATATAGTTTTGATAAAATCTGTGTAACAGTAACTCATGATAGAAATGCAGATTTGGATTTATATTTATTATCTCCTGCTGGAACCTTGGTTGAACTATCCACAGATAATGGAAATACAACAACAAATGTAAATACCAATAGTTATAATAATGTTTGCTTTAAACAATCTGATCCAAATGCGATTGTTGGACTTACTACTATTGTCCCAGATAGTACTTATAAACCAGAAGGCGATTTGAATACATTAAATAATAGTCAGGATCCAAATGGTAACTGGACATTTAGAGTTGCAGAAGATGCCGCTGCCGGTGGAGGTCCTGGTACAGTAAATAGTTGGTCAATAACCTTTAATACTACTATTCAGCAGAATGCAAGTACACAAACAATTAGCAGTTTATGTAACGGAACTTATAATGTAACTGTTACAGATGCAAATGATTGTGAAGTAACAGGTTCTATAACTTTACCAATATCTGTTGCAGTATCTGCAGCAATTACAGCTCAAACTAATGTGTCATGTAATGGTGGAACTAATGGAACGGCTACAGTTACTGCAAGTAACGGAACTACACCTTATACTTATGAATGGCCAGCATCAGCTGGAAGCCAAACAACTGCAACAGCTACAGGTCTTACAGCTGGAACATATACAGTTACTGTAACAGACGCTAATACGACTACTGCAACAGCTTCTGTAACAATTACTCAACCTGCGTCAGCATTATCTGCTTCAATTACTGCACAAACAAATGTTGCATGTTTTGGAAATAGCACAGGAAGTGCAACCGTAACAGCTTCTGGTGGAACTACTGCTTATTCGTATTTATGGACAGGTGGTGGAACAACAGCTACAAAATCTTCATTAGTTGCTGGAACTTATACAGTTACTGTTACTGATGCAAATAGTTGTACAGCAACTGCTGTTGCAACAATAACTCAACCGGTATCTGCACTTTCAGGAACTACATCTGTTACAAATGTTAATTGTTATGGAAATTCAACAGGTGCAATTGATTTGACACCAGTTGGTGGAACGTCTGGTTATACATATTTATGGAATACTTCTGCAACAACGCAAGATATTTCTGGTAGACCTGCCGGTAGCTACTCAGTTACAATTACAGATGCAAATAGCTGTACTGTAGTAGTAACAGCAACAATAACACAACCGGCATCTGCTTTATCAGTTACTATTTCAAAAACTAATGTTGCTTGTTTTGGCAATTCAACTGGCTCTGCAACTGCTATTCCTGCAGGTGGAACGTCAGGTTATACTTATTTATGGACTGGTGGAGCAACAAATGCTACAATATCCTCATTAGTTGCAGGAACTTATACTGTAACAGTAACTGATGCAAATACTTGTACTGCAACATCAACAACTACAATTACTCAACCTGCATCAGCATTATCTGCATCTATAACAGCTCAAACAAATGTTTTATGTAATGGTGCTTCGACAGGTTCGGCAACAGTAACTGCATCGGGAGGAACTACAGCTTATTCATATTTATGGACTGGTGGTGGTACATCTGTTACAAAATCGTCATTAACCGCAGGAACCTATACGGTTACAGTTACTGATGCAAATACTTGTACTGCAACTGCTTCTGCAACTATAACTGAACCTGGTTCTGCTTTATCTGCTTCAATT
>MENC01000055.1:21155-22902 GCA_001768155.1 Bacteroidetes bacterium GWA2_30_7 | reverse complement strand
CTGCAACAAAATCTTCATTAGCAGCAGGAACTTATACCGTAACAGTAACAGATGCTAATGGTTGTACAACTACTGCAATTGCTACAATCACACAACCTGCAACAGGAGTTAGTGCTTCTATTACATCTCAAACAAATGTTGCTTGTTATGGAGAAAGCACTGGTTCTGCAACTGTAACAGCTTCTGGCGGTTCAGGTAGTTACACTTATTTATGGACAGGTGGTGCTACTACGGCAACGATATCTGGAAAAATTGCTGGTACATATACAGTTACTGTTGATGATGGAAGTTGTACAACTACAGCTACTGCTACAATAACTCAACCCGCTTCTGCTTTATCTGCAAATATTATTGGTACAAATGTTAATTGTTTTGGAGGAAGTGATGGTGCAGCAAATTTAGTTGTTACCGGTGGTACAACAGCATATTCTTATGCTTGGAGTAACTCTGCAATAACTGAAGATTTAACAGGATTAGCAGCAGGAACATATAATGTTACCGTTACTGATGCAAATATTTGTACAGCAAATGCTTCTGTTACAATTAATGAACCCGCATCCGCATTATCAGCTTCTGTTTCAGGAACAAATCCTTTATGTAATGGAAGTACAAATGGAAGTGCAAACTTAACAGTTTCTGGTGGTACAGCAGCTTATACTTATCTATGGTCGAATGGAGCAAGTTCTGAAGACCTTACAAGTTTAGCAGCAGGTACTTATTCTATAACTGTTACTGATTCAAAAGGTTGTCAGGCAACTTCTTCTGTAACTTTAACACAGCCATCAAGCATTACAATTACACCTTCACAAACAAATGTAAATTGTAATGGAGGAACAGATGGTTCAGCTTCGGTTAGTGTTAGCGGTGGAACTTCTCCATATAATTATTTATGGACTGGTGGAGCTACAACTACTTCAATTTCATCTAAAATTGCTGGAACATATACTGTTACTGTAACTGATGCAAATTCATGTACTGCAACTGTTTCTGTAACCATTACACAACCTTCTGCTTTAACAGTTTCTTTATCTAAAACTGATGTAACTTGTAATGGTGGAAGTACAGGTTCTGCAACAGCAACTCCATCGGGAGGAACAGCCGGTTATACATATTTATGGACTGGTGGTGAAACAACCGCTACAATTACCGCAAAACCAGCAGGAACTTATTTTATTACAGTAACTGATGCTAATACATGTACTGCCATGAACTCAACGACAATTACAGAGCCAACTGCATTATCTGCATCAATATCTTCATCAACAAATGTTTTGTGTAATGGTGGAGCAACAGGAAGTGCAACAGTAAGTGTTTCTGGAGGAACACCAGGTTATACTTATCTATGGACTGGCGGCGGAACTTCTGCTACTAAGAATAATTTAACGGCTGGAAATTATACAATTACAGTAACTGATAATAATTCTTGTACAAGTACTGCATCTGTTACGATCACTCAGCCAACTGTTCTTACTGCTTCAACAAGTAAAACAGATGTTAGTTGTAATGCTTTATGCGATGGTACTGCAACTGCAATTGTAAGTGGTGGAACAACTCCTTACTCATATTCATGGAGTGATTTACAAACTACTCAAACTGCAACTAATTTGTGTGCAGCTACTTATAACTTAACTGTAACTGACATCAATGGTTGTACAACAACATCAAGTGCAACTATTACTGAACCATCGGCAATTGTTATTACACCAACGATAGATAGTGATGCAACCTGCGGAAACTCAGACGGTGC
>MENC01000055.1:15741-21088 GCA_001768155.1 Bacteroidetes bacterium GWA2_30_7 | reverse complement strand
GTACAAATGTAATGTGTAATGGAGCTTGTGATGGTACTGCAATAGTTAACGCTTCAGGTGGTTCTACTCCATATACTTATTCATGGTCAAATAGTGCTACAACTGCAAGTGTTGGGTCATTATGTAATGGAACATTTTCAGTAACAGTAACCGACCAATTAAATTGTAAAGCTACTGCTTCGGTAACAATTACTCAACCTGCTGTATTAAATGCAAGTGTTACTTCTTCTGTAAATGTAAGTTGTAATGGCGATGCAAACGGTTCTGCAACTATATCAGTATCGGGTGGAACTACTCCATATTCTTATTTATGGTCAGATGGACAATTAACTGCTATTGCTTCTGGTTTAACTGCCGGAGTTTATACAGCAACTGTAAGTGATGCAAATTCATGCAGTAAAACAGTATCAGTAACAATTACCGAACCTTCTTTAATATCAATTTCTACATCTACTACTGATGTTTTATGTAATGGTGGAAATACCGGTTCAGCAACATTAACTGTTTCTGGTGGTACTGCTCCATATTCATATAACTGGTCGAATGGTGGAAGTTCAACAACTGAGAGTAATTTAACCGCAGGAAGTTATGATGTTACCGTAAGTGATGCAAATAGTTGTACAAATACTGCAACAGTTTCTATTAATGAACCTTCTGCTTTAGACGTAGCAGTTGTTTCAAATAATATTACTTGTAATGGCGACAATAATGGTTCTATTAATCTTACAGTTTCCGGTGGAGTAACTCCTTATGGATTTGTTTGGTCAAATAGTGCAACGACAGAAGACATTTCCGGTCTTTCTGCAAATAACTACAGCGTTACAGTAACTGATGATAATGGTTGTCAATCAATTTCATCATCAATTATTACTGAACCTGTTGTTTTATCAGCAACATATACAGTAACTGATGTTAATTGTAATGGAAACGCTACAGGACAAATAGATGTTACAGTAAGCGGTGGAACACTTGCTTATACTTATTTATGGGATAATGCAAGCACATCCGAAGACTTAAACGGTGTAGCCGCTGGAGCTTATAATTTACAAATAACTGATGCAAATGGTTGTACAGCTTCTGTTAATGCAACAATATCAGAGCCTTCAGCGTTATCATTAACTACAAATTCAACTGATGCAACATGCGGTGCTTCTAATGGTTCGGCAAGTGTTTCAGTAAGCGGTGGAAGTTTACCATATACTTATTTATGGTCAACTGGTTCTACATCTAATTCATTATCAAATGTAAGTGCGGCTAGTTATGATGTTACTGTAACTGACGGTAATTCATGTACTGTAACAACTTCAGTAATTATTAATAATGCAGGTGCACCTTCAATTTCAATTGTAACTGTGAATGATGCAACTTGTTTTGGAAATGCTGACGGTGATGCTTCAATAAGCGTAAGTGGTGGAGCTACTCCATACTTATATTCATGGTCGAATGGTGCTTCTGCTGCTAATATCAATGGATTAATTGCCGGTACTTATACCGTAACAGTAACTGATGCTCTTGGTTGTACAGCTTTATCAAGTGTAACAGTAGTTGAACCGTCTTTATTAACTGCTTCGGCTATTGGAACTGATGTTGATTGTTTTGGTAATGCAACCGGTTCAGCAGACTTAACAGTTTCAGGTGGAACAGCCGGTTATACATTTAATTGGTCGAATGCAGCTATTACAGAAGATTTATCAGGATTATCAGCCGGAACTTATGACGTAACAGTAACAGACGCAAACAATTGTACTGCAAATGCAACTGTTGCAATTAGTGAACCTAATGAATTAATTGCTTCGGTTTCAGGAACAGATATTAATTGTAATGGTGATAATACAGGTGCTGCTAATTTAACTGTTAATGGTGGAACCATATCATATAGTTTCAACTGGTCGAATAGTGCAATAACAGAAGATTTAACAGGAATAGCAGCAGGAAGTTATGATGTAACTGTTACTGATGCAAATTCATGTTTAGCTACTGCAAATGTTGTAATAAGCGAACCTTCTGCAATTTCATTATCTTATGTTGTTACAGATGAAAATCTTGGAAACGACGGTGCAATTGACTTAACAGTATCTGGTGGCACACCAGGATATACATTTAACTGGTCAAATTCAGCTAATACAGAAGATTTATCAGCTTTAGCTGGTGGAACTTATGATGTAACTGTAACTGATGCAAACGGTTGTACAAGCACAGCTTCAATAGTTGTAGCAGCTATGGGTTGTAATATTTCAGCTTCTGCCACAAGTACAAATGTAAGTTGTAATGCAGGAACCGATGGCACAGCTAATTTAACAGTAACAGGTGGAACATCACCATTTACATATTTATGGTCTAATGGCGAAACTTCTACTTCGATAAGTAACCTTAATGCTGGAAGTTATGATGTAACAGTTACAGATATTAATTTGTGTTCAGCAACTGCAAATGTTGTTGTTATTGAACCTTCTGCAATATCATTATCTTATATAGTAACTGATGAAAATCTTGGTAATGATGGTGCAATTGACTTAACAGTATCGGGTGGTACAGCAGGTTATACATTTAACTGGTCAAATACTGCAACTACTGAAGATTTATCTGGATTAGCTGGTGGAACTTACGATGTAACTGTTACCGATGCAAATGGTTGTACAAATTCAGCTTCAATCTTTGTTAACGCAATGGGTTGCAATATTTCAGCTTCTGTAACAAGTACTGATGTAAATTGTAATAGCGGAACCGACGGTTCTGTTGATTTAACTCTAAGTGGTGGAACAACACCATTTACATTTAACTGGTCAAACGGAGCAACAACAGAAGATTTAACTGGAATTGCTGCTGGAAGTTATGATGTAACAGTAACTGATGTAAATTTATGTTCTTATTCTGTTAACGTGGTTATTTCCGAACCTTCTGTTTTGAATGCTACTGCTTCTGCAACAAATGCCAATTGCGGTTCAACCGATGGTACAGCTACAGTTTCAGTTTCTGGTGGTATTACTCCATACAGTTACCTATGGTCAAATGGAGAAACTACTCAATCTATATCAAGTTTACCTGGCGGAACATACAATGTAACTGTTTATGACGCAAATAACTGTACTGCTAATGCAAATGCTACAGTTGATTATGTTGGCGGTCCAAGTTTAAGTTTTACAACTTCTAACGTTACTTGTTATGGTTTATGTAATGGAATGTCATCGGTATCGGCAAGTGGCGGAACTGCTCCTTATACTTATTTATGGAGTAATGGAACTACCGGAATGTTTGCGTTAAATATTTGTGCTGGAGTATATACTGTAACTGCAACTGATGCTACAGGATGCTATGGCGTTTCAAATGTAACTATCAACGAACCTTCTGAAATTAATGTAACATTCACATCAACAAATGCTAGCTGTGGAAATTCTGATGGTTCTGCAACTGCAAATGTTACTGGAGGTACAAATCCTTACAGCTATATCTGGAATACTACTGAAACTACTGCAACTATAAACAATTTAGCTGCCGGTAATTATTCTGTTACAGTAAGCGATATTAATGGTTGTAATGGTAATAGTTCTGTAACTATTACAAATTCAAATGCACCTGTAGTTTCAGCAACAGTTTCCAATCCTACTTGTTTTGGTCAGTGTACAGGAATAGTTTCTGTTTCATCTACCGGTGGAACTGCACCTTACACATATTTATGGTGGGATGGTCATTCAGGACAATTTGCTATGAATTTATGTGATGGCAATTACGATGTTACTGCTACTGATAATGCAGGATGTTCTACAAATTATACTGTTACAATTACTGCTCCGTCTGAAATAGTATTAGTTATGGATTCGGTAAATGCTTCAACATCTACTTCAAATGATGGCAGTGCAAGTGTAAATGCTACTGGAGGAACTACACCATATACATATTCTTGGAGTAATGGAGGAAATTCAGCTTCTATTTCAGGTCTTGCATGGGGTACTTATACTGTTACTGTAACAGATGCAAATGGTTGCAACAGTGTTGGCAGTATAGTAGTTTCATATACCGATGCAATACTTGCCGGAGTAAATGATTCTGAATCTATTAATGTTTATCCAAATCCAAGTAATGGTGAATTTGATGTTATGGTTTATTCAAACAATAATAGCAATATAACATATAAAGTTTACAATATTGATGGACAAGTTATTTATATAAAAACTCTTAATAAGTCTTCTAATGTTCAGAAATCGAAAATTGATATTAGAAATAATGCCAGAGGCATTTATAACTTAGAAATAAGAACTGATAAAGGAGTTCATCAAAAACGTTTAATAATTAAATAATTTTAATTTAACCATAAAAGAACCCGGGCGACCGGGTTTTTTTATTTTATAACGGTTTCTCAATCATGTAAGAAACTCACTTCCTTAACTTTTTATTTGCATAAATCAACCATTCACCTGTTAGCTTCATAGCTATAATTTTACCATCAATTTCGTTTGGATAAATCGCTTCAATGTGCATCATATTTAATATCGCAGAAATATTATCAACACCAACATTATTTACAATCCTTTCAAAATCTTGTTCCCTTTTACAATGCATCAAGCCTTTATTATTAAACCAATATTTTTTTTATTAAAAATTAATGAATATCCTATACCAGAAAAAGCATTCTGATGAAATTTGTATAAACCAGCTAGTGGTTTATGCTCAAAAGGTTGATAATTTTCATCTTTTTTTTCATCCCCCCAACTCAAGAAATTCTACTATATCTAAAATTTTTGATGAATTATAAAACTCTATGAAATCGTAAGTTAAATTGTCGGATTTGTTTTTATTATTAAAACTCTCCCATATTACATCTGTGTCTTGCCAACTGTTGCGGTAATAATTGCTATACCTTCCGCCTATTTTTAGTTTCACTTTTAATCGCAATTCAGTATTTTTTATACAATAGTTTAATTCGTCAATAGCACTATCATATTCTTGAACTTTTTCAGCAGTTATTTCATTCATGCTTAGTTGAGTTTTATATAGAATATAAATTTTATCAGCAATTTCTTTTATTTTTCATTTCTCTGAATAATTTTTATTTCCTCATCAGTTAAATCATAAAGCTTATAAACCATTGTATCTATTTGCTTTTCTAATTCGGAGCTGTCGTTGTTTTGTTTTTTGGCTTCGAGGATTTGGTCAACTAAAGTAATAAATGGAAGTTGCTCTTTTTCTTGAATTTCTATTAATGGAAGTTCTTCAATTGTAGATTTTTTTAAAGTAAAAGCACCTCCAGCAGTCATTACTCCTATTTGAGAAAATAAAAATTTCATAACATTTGAATTTAGTACTGCTAATATGTATTTCAAATTTATTTTGTCGGAAACCAAAAAGAAAC
>MENC01000055.1:8574-15713 GCA_001768155.1 Bacteroidetes bacterium GWA2_30_7 | reverse complement strand
ATTCTTCAGGTTTTCTCCCTTTGGATTCGTTATCATTGTTTGGTTTTAAATCTTCATAAAAAATCTTCAAATATTCTTTTAATATTAACAATTTTTCAATATTAATACCTCTACGGGTGAAAATTAAATTCAACTCAGAATTTAATGAATAATACTTTTTTATGTGAGCACCTTTTAATAAAGGTTTAATAATCTGCTTGTTATTTTTATCTAATTTTATTAATTCTTCTGCTTTTTCTTTTGAAATAATAAATGCCGGGTCGAAACCGGTAGTTACACCTCTTTTAATATCAATACTTTCAATTTCCTTTATTTTTCTTCCTTTTCTGTAGATTTTTTCAAACAATTCGTTGATATTAGAATTATTAAAAGACCAAGCATCTGAATTTAATTTTTCTTTATCAAAAATCTGGAAGCGTTTTTTTAACTCATATATAAAATTTTCTTTTGGGGAAGGTTCTTTATAAAATTCGCAAATTTGAGTATTAATTTTCTCAATGTTTTTTTCAAATAAAATAATTAAACTTGAAACTAATGCAACATCAAAAATTGGAACTTGCTCAAAATTAACAATATAATTTAATTTGAAATTAGAAATAAATTCTCTTAATGGTTTTCCATATTCGGTTTTGAAAAACTTATTTGTATTTATGAATGAAACAATTCCTTTTTCTTTTAAAATATTAATTCCCAACTCAAAAAAATAACTACTAATATCGGCACTACTATAATATACTTTGTATTTTTCTCTCAAAAATGAACTAATATGAGCAAGTCTTTTATGTTCAATATAAGGCGGATTTCCAATAATTAAATCAAAACCAATAAAATCGCCATTATCATTTAATACTTCAGGAAATTCAAAACGCCACTCAAATGCATTATTCTTTGAATAAAATTGTTTATCTTCTTCAATATCAAGTCGTAATTTATTAATTTCTTCTTTGAGTTTTTGTTTTTGTTCTTCACGTTTTTTTAAAGAACCACCGTAATCAACTTCTGGTTCAGAAACAAATAATCCATTTTCGGGATACAAATAATCGTATTCACTTTTGAGTTTATAATATTTTTGCAGTTTAGAGTTATTCTGCTGAATAGTTGTAATATAATTAGTTTTAATGTCGGAAATAAATTTTTCAAGTACTTTTTTTGCTTGTTTGTCGGTACTATTTTTATAAGCTTCAACTGCATTCTGATAAGAAAAAATTGTCCATTTTGAATTTTTTGCAATTCTTTTTAAGTCTGAGTTTAAGGGAAATCGGCTTATCAAACTATTTCCGCATTTAATATTAATGTCAATATTTGGTAGGGTTTCGAGTTCTGTATAATTTGTATCTTCTTTATAATAAGCATTTTTTAATAGTTCAATCCACAAGCGTAAGCGACAAATTTTTACAGAATTTGGATTAATGTCAACACCGAACAAACAGTTTTCTATTATGGTTTGTTTCTCCCGAAATAATGTTTTCTGAACTCTTTGAATTTCTTTTGTTAAAGGTTTTCTGTTGC
The DNA here is from genome assembly GCA_001768155.1 of Bacteroidetes bacterium GWA2_30_7. Taxonomy (GTDB): domain Bacteria; phylum Bacteroidota; class Bacteroidia; order Bacteroidales; family GWF2-33-38; genus GWA2-31-9. The sequence goes on along the minus strand of MENC01000055.1, from coordinate 14,204 downwards.
TAATTGAATATTCAAAAAGTTCATCGTTTTGGTCGGTTAAAATTAGTTCGTCGTTTTCAATAGTTATTTCATAATCATTAATTCGGATTCCGTTTTCATCTGCTAATAAACCTAACTCATATTTTATTGCAATAATTTCATTGAGCAACGATACTAAGAAATGACCACTGCCAACGGCGGGGTCACACATTTTCAAAGAATTGATTAATGTGTTAAATTCTAATATGTCTTTGCTACTTCTTCTATCTGTCAGATAATTTTTAAGGTCTTCAAATTTTTCAATATTCCAATTATATTTTTCTTTAAATTTCTGGATTACTGCAAGTCTTACCGATTTACGACACATATACATTGTAATAAATCCGGGTGTAAAAATTGAACCGTCTTTATAACCGTTTATTTTTTCAAAAACTTTTCCAAGAACAGAAGCGTTAATAATTCCTTTGTTTTCTTCCTGAATTTCAGATACTCCCTCGCTTGCAAAATCGTAAGAATCTAAAAATTTAAACAAATATTCAAGTGTTGTGAGAGTATTGTTTTTTTTCTTTATGTCTTTAAGAATAGTATTATTGATTAATTCGAATTGTTCGGAATTATCGAGCGAATTAATTTTTATTGACTGGTCTTCAAGTTCGCTAATTTCAAAAAGCGAACTGTTTAAATACGGAACATGACTGTATTTGGCTTTTATAGCATCAGTTCGGTCGTTAATGTTTACGGCTAAAACCTTATGGAATAATTTAAAAAGCTCGTCGAAATCGTGAATAGTTTCTGTGTTCAAAAAGTGGAAATTCACCTCTCCCCTCGCACTCTCCTTTGGAGAGGGAGCTTTGTGATAATTAACCAATTGACCTTCCAATAGTTTTAAAAACAAAATACGGTTTATCCAAGTAATACAAAGTTCAAGAGCTACGTTATAAATCTGGTCTTGTTTGTTGTCGCCATACATGCTTATATCAGGAATACGATGCAATGGGTCTTCGGTTTCAATTGCATTAATAGTATTTTCGAGCAGTGAACCCGAATTTCTATTTTCCTTTTTTCGGCGTATTATATTTTTGCCTCCTTCTTTTGTCTCTTCAAGTCCGATAATGTGTAATAATTCCTTATAAAACTTATCATTTAACGAGTTACTATCGTTGGCAAATGGCGTTTTTAGTAAATGATATGGTGAAAGAATTTTGAAAAGTGCTATCAGGTTATTGTCATCTTCTTTGTCGTCATTTTTCAATACTTTTTCGTAATTGCGAATATCGAAATAAGTGCAGGGAACTTCTTCGTCAAGTTTATCAACAAAAGGTTTTACAATTTCGTTGTAAAATAAATTAGTGTCTTTTGTTACTTTTTTTCCATCACGCCATTGCTCATAATCTTTTACAAAAGATTTATTACGGAAAAATAGTTTTTCAAAATATGATGCTTCTATTATGTACCATTCGTAAATATTTGTAGCGATGCAATATTTTACGTCGATATTATTTTCTTCGATTCGTTCACGCAAATAATATAAAACCAATTCCTGAAATGCCTTAACATTTGGTTTTTCTGCGGAAAGCATTTCGGTTTTATTGCTTGGTCTTTTGGCTTCGATAATAACTCCGACTTTGTCTTTATTAGATTTTCCAAGATGAATAACAAGGTCTTTTGTATCTTTTGTATTTATTTCGTTTGAATCTTTGTAATAAGTATCTCGAAGGAAATCGCGGATATGATTTTTTTGATTTTCTTCTCTTTCAATTTCGTCAATTTTATTTAGAAGATTTATAAGATTAGTTTTAAATAAATCAATCTCGCAACGTAAAGGTTTCTGCTTTAGAAATGCTTTATTTAATGCTTTCTTGGGTGATATGGTATTAATCTTCATTACATTTTTTTCTCTTTACAAATTTATATATTTTGTAATAGTTTCATAGAAATAAGCAAAATAAATCGCTAACCGTTGCTTGTGCGAAATGTTTTCGCTCACAGAATGTAAAAAACAGGTGAAATACACCTGATTTAGACAGTTAGAGCAATCATGTAGAGACCCCGCTTTGACTAAAATATTAGATAATAACTTAATATAATCAAGAGTTCATATTATTTTTTCTGCAATAGAGTTTGTTAATGTATAACATCGGCACAACTTTTTTATTACAGTTGATTTGCATTTAAAAAATATTACTTTTAAATTTTAATTCGCTAATAATAAATGATATTTGTTCTAATAATAATTGCGTTTATACTCATCGATTATATTATTCTGATTTCGGCTTTTATAATAGGAGTTTTTCAAATAAAGAAGCTTAATAAAAACATTTTAGAATTACGTAGCGATAACAATAAAAACTTAAAATTCAGTATCGTAATTCCTTTTCGAAACGAAGAAAAAAATATTGAAAACCTAATTACGAATTTAGCAAATCAGCATTATCCAAAAGCTCAATATCAAGTTATATTAATTGACGATTTTTCTACAGATAATTCAATGGAAATTGCAAGAAAAGTAGCTGAAAATCATCCTCAAATTTCAATAAAAATATTAAGCAATATTATTTCGGGAAAGAAAGAAGCCTTAAAGTTAGGGATTAATAATGCTGATTTTGATTTAATTGTAGCAACTGATGCCGATTGCAGTCATAATAAATTGTGGCTAAACGAAATTGCCAATTTTCAATCACAAGAAAATTGTGTTCTGATAATTGCACCTGTAAAAATTGCTTCATCAAATAGTTTTTTCGGAAAATTTCAGGAAATAGAATTTTTGAGTCTTCAGGCATCATCAATTGGAAGTGCAGGTATAAATAATCCAATAATGTGTAATGGTGCAAATTTGGTATATCAAAAAAAACACTTTCTTGAAGCCGATATTAAAAACGAAATTGCCTCGGGCGATGATATGTTTTTGCTACACTCAATAAAAAATAATTCAAAAAATAAAATCGGATACTTATTCACCGAAAATGCAATAGTAACAACAAATTCCAGTATTAATTTAAAAAGCTTTATTAGCCAACGAATTAGGTGGGCATCAAAAGCTAAATATTATAACGATAGTTTTTCAAAAATTACAGCCTTATTAGTATTAACAATTGCTATTTCCGAAATATTATTATTAGTATTTTCATGCTTTAATAAATATTATTTGCAGGTATTTATAATTGTATTTTTAATTAAATCGCTAATAGATATTATATTACTTAGTTATGTAAATAGAACATACAAAATAAAAAATTTATTATTGCTTTTATTGCCATTTGAAATTGTTTACTTATTTTATAATATAACGATAGGATTTTTGTCGTTATTTTCGCAGTCATTCACATGGAAGGGCAGAAAATATAATTATTAGTATAATTTTGTTAAATTGCCATGTTTTTAGACATATTCTAATGCCGAGTTTTGTGTTACGTATATTATTAATTTCTACGCTTTTACTATCAATTCAATTCTCTGTTTTTTCGCAAGCAACGTTAATTACTAAAATCAGGGGAAAGGTTATCGACTCCGAAACAAAAGAAACATTACCCTACGTTAATATAACTTTCAGAAATACAAAGATTGGTACAATTACCGATTTCAAGGGCGAATACTTTATGGAAACAAAAACTCCATCAGATTCATTGATTTTTTCATACATTGGATATAAAAATAAATCTTATGCAGTGCAAAAAAATAAATTTCAAGAATTAAATGTAGAATTGCAATCCAATAATATTGAACTTCAGGAGGTTGTGATAACACCTGGAAAAAATCCAGCGTTGATTCTTTTAGATAGCATTGTTGCACATAAAGATGATAATAATCCAAATAAAATTGATTCATATCAGTATGAAGTATATTCCAAAATTGAGCTAGATGTAAATAATATTGACCAAGGTTATAAAGACCAAAGAGTGTTTAAAAAATTTCAATTTATTTTCGATTATATTGATACTAATGCAATTACCGGAAAAAATTATTTACCTGTTTTTATTTCCGAAACATTATCCGATTATTTTTATAATAAAAATCCAAAAGGAGAGAAGGAAATTATTAAAGCCAATAGAATCTCTGGATTAAACAACGCAAGTGTTTCGCAATTGACAGGAAACTTATATCAAAACGTTAATGTTTATAATAATTTTATAAATGTTTTCGATAAAGGATTTGTAAGCCCTATAAATAATTCTGGAAATGTTTATTATAGATATTATCTAATAGATAGTATGTATATTGATAATTTGTGGTGTTACCAAGTTTCTTTTAAACCAAGAAGAAAACAAGAGCCTACATTTACAGGAGATTTTTGGGTTCACGATACAACTTTTGCAATAAAAAAAGTACAGGTTCGTATTGCCGAAGATGCAAACATCAATTTCCTTAACGATATGGTTGTTACGCACGAATACGATAGAGTTGATAACAAAGTATGGTTCTTAAAAGAAGAAGAAATATTTGTCGATTTTAATATATCCGATAAGCAAGTTGGTTTTTTTGGTCGTAAATCTACAACCTACAAGGATATTGTTATTAATCAGCCTAAAGACCCTTCAATTTTCAATATTGCAACTTCAATTCAGTTTACCGACGATGCAATGAAAAAAGATGACGAATACTGGAAGGTTGCCCGACATGATTCTCTAACACCTCGCGAAGAAGCAATTTATTCGATGGTTGACTCAATAAAAAAGGTTCCAATTTTTAAATCAGCAATTAATCTTGTTATGCTATTTATAACAGGATATAAAGTTATTAATAAGTTAGAATTTGGTCCTTACTATACTTTTTATAGTTTTAACGATTTAGAGGGTAGTAGAGTTAGAATTGGAGTCAGAACAAGTAACAGTTTTAGTACTAAAATTATGCCTCAGGCATTTATTGCTTACGGTTTTAAGGATGAAAAAATAAAATATGGTGGAGGGTTTATTTATTTATTTAATAATTTACCACGCGAGGGGTTTGGAATGTATTATAAATATGATGTAGAGCAAATTGGACAAAGCCAGAATGCATTTCTCGAAGATAATATTTTAGCTTCAACTCTACGGCGAAGCCCAAATAATAAACTTACTATTGTTCAGGAAATTAAACTACAATACGAAAAAGAATGGTTTCAGGGATTTTCAAATACACTTTATTTAAAACATCGAAGAATAGAACCTACATTTAATATTGATTTTTTTAGTTCCGACACGTTAATTCGTTATAACAGAATTACTACTGCTGAAATAAAATTTAATACTCGATTTGCTTATAAAGAAAAATTGTTAACAGGAAAGTTCGAAAGAATGAGTCTTGGTACAAAATATCCTATTCTAAATCTAAATTTAATAGGAGGTATAAAAGGAGTTTTTGGTAGTGATTATAACTACTTTAAATTTAATTTCAAACTTCACCATTGGTTTAATATTAATCCGATAGGATGGCTAAGTTATGATGTTGATTTTGGGAAAATTTGGGGAAATCTGCCTTATCCATTATTACAACTTCACGAAGGAAACGAAACGTATGCGTTTGACCCATCAGCATTTAACTTAATGAATTATTACGAGTTTGCCAGCGACCAATATGTTAGTGTAAATTTGGAACATCATTTTGAAGGATTTTTTTTAAACCATTTTCCAATATTACGGAAATTAAAATGGCGAGAAATTGCTGAGTGGAAAGGA
>MENC01000055.1:0-8532 GCA_001768155.1 Bacteroidetes bacterium GWA2_30_7 | reverse complement strand
GGCGACTTTCGTATCTTAAAAACCCAAATGTTACAATGTTCGGAATAAGAGGACAAGTTCAGTTTATTTTCTAGACAATTAGCATGTACAAATTTTAATTAAAAAGCCTCTAAAAAAGTCTTTAATTTATTAAAAGCTAATGCTCTATGACTGATTTTATTTTTTTCGGAAATTGGCATTTCGGCAAATGTTTGTAAAAAGCCATCGGGAATAAAAATTGGGTCATAACCGAAACCTTCATATCCAGTTGGTTTTGAAATTATTTTGCCATTTACAACACCTTCAAATAATTGTTCTTTACTATCTATAATTAATGAAATAATTGTTCTAAAACGACAGTTTCGATTCGAAATATTTTTCAATTCAGAAAGAACCTTTTTGACATTATCCGTAGAGCTTTTTACTTCACCGGCATAACGGGCAGAAAGAACTCCTGGTTTTCCGCCAAGTGCTTCAATTTCAAGCCCTGTATCGTCGGCAAAACAATTTATTCCGGTTTTATTGAAAATAAACCACGATTTTTGAGAAGCATTTTGTTCAAGTGTATCAAAGTCTTCGGGAATTTCTTCCGAAAAGTTTATTGATTTCAAATCAATTAACTCAATATTTGAAGGAATTAAATGTTTTATTTCAAATAATTTATGTGAGTTTTGAGTTGCAAAAAGAAGTTTCATGGAAAGTTGATTAGTTAATGAGTGGATTAGTTATTTTACAATGTGAAAATCTAGGTAACGATATGTCTTCAGATGAATCGGAACTGGTCATTTTGAAAAAAAATGCCAGAAAACGTTTTAATGCTTTTTAGCTCGTATTTTAACAGTATTTTCATTTTTCATCGTTCATATAAACTACTTTTCCCCCTTTAAAAAAATCAATCCATTTCTTTTTTGTAATATCTGGAATAGAGGCTTCTTTTATAGCTCTAAAATTTGTGTACATTGAGGTCTTCCCTTGCACAATATACCAAAGTTGTGATTCTGCTGTTTTGCTATCTTTATACTTACCACATTCTATTGTGAAAATTACCCAAGGATATTCTACATTTTCATCTTTTTCAATAAATGTCAAAATAGACTTTGGACATGTTTTCTTAGATTCTTCATACATTAAATTCATTGCTTTGTCCATAGGAATACCAGTAACTCCTTTAATTGATTGCATTGTTCCTATTTCGGTCCAATTTTCAAATGTCTCGTTGTTTCTAAGTAATTCTATCATCATCATTTGTTCATTTTCTTGATTGCTTCCAACTTTCCAATTTTCTTCTTCTGGCCAATGTAGCATTAAAGATTCTCCACCTTGTTGTTCATTACCGCAATATTTTGCCAAATATTTATCCGCTGCTGGATCTCCAATTTCTTTTGCTCTCTTAAAATCTTCACAACATGCTTCTTTGTTTTGTAGTGCAAAATGTATCTGCCCTCTAAGTGTTAATACATTTGGAAATATTTCATTCATTTCTACGACATTGTTAAGGTCTGTCAAGGCATTTTTATAGTTTTCTTGATTTACGTAAACTGTAGCTCTACTGTAATATGCCTTAATAAATTTATTGTCAAGTTCTATTGTTTTATTAAAATCGGCAAGTGCTCCTTTATAGTCATATGTTGCTAACTTGATTGTACCTCTGTTAAAATAAGCAGAAGCCAATTTATCATCTTCTTTTATTGCATTATTATAATCCTTTAATGCTCCTTTGTAATCTTGTTTATTGTGTTTTTCAATTCCACTATCTAAATATTCTTGAGCTGTTTGTCCGTAAGAATTTATTGTCGTAATAAGAATAAAAATTGATACTAGTTTTTTCATATTTATATATTTTTTACATTGGTTACAACTAATTTATTTACGTAATATTTCTAAAAATGCACTAATTCCTTCTGTAATTTTGGAAACAAGTTTTTCGTCTGTAAGTGGAATTTTAAGATATTTTTCGCCTGTTTTTTCATCACGTTTCACAAAGCCATTATTATTTGAATGCCCATTGTTTTTGCCTGATTCTGTTTGCTTTAGAGATGCTGTAAGTTGAGTAAGAAAATCAATTCCTTTAGCAATTAAATCTCCAATATTTGGTTCGTTGCTTTGTTCTTTTTGGATTGGTTCATTCTCAATATTTACAGTTATTTTTGTATCAATATTATTATCTGTTTGAGGCGATTTTTCAGAATCTATATTATGTATAGTTTCTTTTTCCGGAATATCAATATTATCTTCAAACGCATCATTTATATCATCTTCCTGAGAACAATCAAGTTGAATTTCTGAAATATTTTCAACTGTTTTCATTAATTGTGTGAAACGGCTTTCGTTCATAAAAACGCTGTCGTCTCCTAAATCAAGAACTCCCTCAAATACAGAACGTTTAAAGCCAAGAAGTGCCAAAATTCGTTGTTCAATAGAATTTTCTGAAATAAAATTTATAACATTTACTGTGTTTTTTTGTCCTAAACGATGAACTCTGGCGATTCGTTGTTCAAGAATAGCTGGATTCCAAGGAATATCAAGGTTTATAACATAATTAGCGGATTGAAGATTTAAGCCCGTTCCGCCGGCATCGGTCGAAAGAAATACTCGTGATTCGGGATTTTCTCTAAAATTGTCGAGTAAAACTCCTCTTTTTTCACTTGCAATTCCGCCATGTAAATATTCATATTTTATACCCATATTTTCTAACTCAAATGATACTAAACGTGTCATTCTTTCCCATTGACTGAAAATTACAACTTTTTGGTCGTCACGTTCAAAAATTTCTTTAAGAATTGTTACTAATTCGCCAATTTTTGTATCATATCGTGTTTTTTGGTCAAGTATATAAGTACTGTCCGAAACCATTCGCATACAGCCAAGTAATATTAGTAATTTTTGGCGGTCTTCTTCCGATAAAAATCCAAACCGTCGCCATTTATCTACTAAGCGGCAAACATTGTCGTAATAATCTGTATGTAGTTCTAATTGTTGAGGCGTTAATTGTACAAAATAATTATTATCAATACGTTCGGGAAGTTGGTCGGCAATTTCTTTTTTAGTTCTGCGAACCAAAACATCGCTCAACGATTTATTTATATCGTTCAAATGTTCGTATCCGATAACTTTTCCAAATTCATCTTTAACCTGATGATAATTTAAAAATTTATAAAGCGGGCCAAGTCTAAAATTATCAACAAATTGCATAATAGAATGAATTTCTTCGATTTTATTTTCAAGTGGTGTTCCGGTTAAAACAAGTGCATATTTCGAAGAAATACTCTTTACAGATTGTGCAATTTGTGTTTTCCAGTTTTTAATTCTTTGAGCCTCGTCGAGTATAACTAAGTCGGGATTATATAGTTTAATTTCAGAGTTATCATTTTTTATAACATGATAGCTTACAATCTTATAGACCTCTTCTGAATAATATTTTTGCCTTCGTTTAAGAGGCGAACCTTCAATGACAAGAGCATTTTTTCCGGTAAATTTTTTTATTTCCGATTTCCATTGATATTTGAGAGAAGTTGGGCAAACAATTAATATTTTTTCGACCTGAAATTCTTTAATTAATAATTCGCAAGTTGCCAAAGATTGAATAGTTTTTCCAAGTCCCATTTCATCAGCAATAAGGCATCGTCCGGCTTTTGCAGCAAACAAAACCCCATGTTTTTGATAAGGATATAATTTTGTTTGAATCAACGAATCAAGAGAATTTTTATCAGAATAATTTGTGCTGATTATTTCTTCTCTTCGCTTTTTTTCTCTTTTATCAATAATGAAATCTATTGCATCGGGATATGCTCTGAATGTTGGATTTAACAATTTAACTTCGTTTATGAAATTTTCAATTTTATAAAAAGAATTTTCTGTTAAAAAGTTCTCATTATCAAAATATTTGCTTGATAATTTTTGAATTTCAGATTTGTTTTCGCTACCGATTCTTAAATGAATTTTACGTTCAGTTCCATATCTCAGGCTCAATGAAGAGTATTCGGGATGAAATCCAGCTTTCATTATTTTCTTTAACTTAGAACTTTTTGTAAATGACTGAATTAAATATTCAATATGTTTGCATGTTCCAAGCAAATTGGTTTTGAAATCGGGGCATGAACAGAAATTTAACCCATTTTTCACATCACGAATAGCAACTTTATAAGTATTTTTAGTTTGGTGATTGGTAACTAAAAAGTCAGAAAAAACCGGACTTTCTCCAATATTCTCAACTTCGTAAATTTGCTCGGTTGCAATTTGCTTTCTAAGAGCGATTTGCCAATTTTCGAGTGTCAGATTTTCCGGCTTTTTGTGATATGAAACTTTAACTTCTTTTTTAGTTTTAATTTTTGGAGAAGCTTTTTTTGACATAATTTTAAGATTTATTATTTTGTAAGTACGGTACTAATTTCCTTTTTCTTTAAAAGCAGTAATTCTCTGGTTTGCTGAACCTTCAATGGCTTTAAGTGCAATTTCTTTTACTTGACTTGTTGCAACATCTGCTTTTGATGAAAGTTGCTGAATGATTAATGTTTGCTCTTTGATTTTTTCTAGTAATTACGTGTTTAATTATTTCTTTTTCAATGATTTGTAATTTGTTTTACTTATATAGTAAGCAATTTAGCTGTAACTATTTTTTTCTAAAAATACGAATTTGTTTTCAAAACTAAAAAATATTAACTTTACTATTAAATACAAAAATAAATAAATGGTAAAACAACTATCAGAAAGTGAAATAAAAGAAAAGCTAAAAGCTGTTTTTTGGGATGTAAATATTTCTAAAGATGAGCTATTTGATATATTTTCAAATAAAAAAGAATCTATTTATTCAATAAACGTTAATAAAATTTATTCAAGATTATTAAATTCGTATGATTGGTACACAATTCTTTCGATTATACCACTTGAAAAAATGGATAATGTTTTTAATGATGATGTGCTTAATTTGTTGTGGCCTAAATTAATAACAAAAAGATATTATAATGCAAAAAAAATATTATTTAGATAGTCTCTATCCTTTGCAAAATGAGATTTTATCTATTGTTCAATCTTTGAATAATGGCTTTTATTTAACTGGCGGGACAGCATTAAGTCGTTTCTATTTTAATCATAGATTTTCTGATGATTTAGATTTTTTTATAAACAACGATGCGAATTTTAAGGACTATATAAAATTATTTGCTCAGGAATTTTCAAAAAAATATAAAAGTTTATTTGAATTAGGTTTGCTTGAAGATTCATTTTCGAGGATGTCTATAAAAGGTAGTAATTGCATTTTAAAACTTGATTTTGTAAATGACATTCCTATACATTTTGGAAGTTTTAACAAATTCCCTTTGTTTAATACTGTTGATAATCAAATTAATATACTTTCTAATAAAATATCAGCTCTTCCACGAAATTCTGCTAAAGATATTGTTGACATTATTTATATTTCACAAAATAATATATTCAATTGGAAGGATATTATTACAAATGCTCAAGATAAAGATATGTGGGTAAATCCTATAGATGCAGCTTCAATTATTGATACCTTCCCATTTGATTTATTCGATGAAATAAAATGGATTAAAAAACCCGATTACAACAAATTATTCGAACATTTAAAAATAATTGCAAAAGAAATTCTTTTAGGCGATGATAATTCTTTGATGAAATAAAATTAAGAATATTATGTATAAAAGTTATTTTTTATAAAAAATAGCGAAGAATTAAAGCAATTTATTAAAGAACATTCTTCTTTATTTTGGAAAGATGTCTAATCTATTTTTCTGTTTTATAAAAACTCATTTACTATTGCAATTTATTCATAAATCAACTAAGTTTGAAATCTAAATTAAATATTATGTATAAAATTGATAAATATAATTTTAAAGGCAAAAAAGCAATAATCAGAGTTGACTTTAATGTTCCTTTAGATAAAAAGACTTTTGAAGTTACTGACGACACTCGCATAAGAGGTGCTTTACCATCTATAAAAAAAATTTTAAAAGACGGAGGTGCAGTTATTCTTATGTCGCATCTTGGTCGTCCCGATGGAGTTGCACAAGAAAAATACTCTCTGAAACATGTTTTATCAACAGTCTCTAAACTAATCGGAAAAGATGTAAAATTTGCCGACGATTGCATGGGCGAATCTGCAAAAAAATTATCAGCCGATTTGAAATCAGGTGAAATTTTATTACTCGAAAATCTACGTTTTTATGTCGAAGAAGAAGGAAAACCAAAGCTTCCCGAAAATGTAACCGACGAAGAAAAGAAAGCCGCCAAAGATGCTGTAAAGAAAAGTCAGAAAGAGTTTGTAAACCAGCTTTCAAGCTATGCCGATTGTTATGTAAACGATGCTTTTGGAACAGCACATCGTGCACATGCTTCAACTGCACTAATTGCCGAACATTTTCCCGGAAATAGTATGTTTGGATATTTAATTCAGGCTGAGTTAAATGCGATGAATAAAGTATTGAATAATCCGGGTAAACCTCTAACTGCAATAATGGGTGGAGCAAAAGTTTCGGATAAAATTTTATTAATCGAAAATCTTCTGCCAAAAATTGATAATCTGATTATTGGAGGTGGAATGACATATACTTTTATTAAGGCGATGGGAGGTAAAATCGGAAAATCGCTTTGCGAAGAAGATAAGCTTGACTTAGCATTATCAATTTTGGATAAAGCCAAAAAGCAAAATGTAAAAGTATATTTACCGGTTGACTCTATAAATGCCGATAACTTTGATGCAAATGCAAATACTATATTATCAGAAATCAACATGACTCCTGACGGATGGATGGGACTTGATATTGGAGAGAAAACAATTAAAATATTCACAGAAATAATCGAAAATTCAAAAACAATTCTTTGGAACGGACCGATGGGAGTATTTGAATTTGAAAAATTTTCAAAAGGCACAAATTCAATAGCTAAAGCAATAGCAAATGCAACAGAGAAAGGTGCATTTAGCCTTGTTGGCGGAGGCGATTCTGTTTCGGCAGTTAATAAAAATAATCTTGCCGATAAAATCAGTTACGTTTCTACCGGTGGCGGTGCTATGCTTGAATATATGGAAGGAAAAGAATTGCCGGGTATTAAGGCGATTAAGGAATAATTTCTATAAAAATTAAAAATCAGGGCATTAACGTTGAAATTATCTGCAATTCAACAGAACTCTCTAATGATGAAATTGAAAAATTATAACAAAATAAGAAACACAAAGAAATTATAATATTCAGCATTACAAACGATTGTATCGGCTGTACCAAATGTGCCCAAAAATGCCCGGCAGATGCAATTGAAGCAAAACCCCACGATGTGCATTTTATTGATTTAGAAAAATGTATAAAATGTGATATTTGTAGGCAAGTTTGTCAGACTAATGCGTTTATTATTAGTTAAATTAAATAATTATCTTTGTAAATATATGGGAAAAAAAGAGCAAATATTATTAAAGATTAAAAATTCAATACGGCAAGAAGACCCAAATGCTGAAATTATTTTATATGGTTCGAGAGCAAGAGGCACATCATCAAAAATGTTTGATTGGGATATTCTTGTACTAACTGATAAAAGTGCAAATATTAATGAAACGGAAGATAATTTCAGAAATTATCTGTATGATATTGAATTAGAAACAGGGCAAATTATTTCAACATTAGTTTATTCGAAAGACTATTGGAATAATATCCTAAAATTTTCTTCACTTTATATAAATGTAAGTAACGAAGGAATTCGGCTATGAATGAACAGACAAAATCAGATTATATAAAACTTTGACAGATAGAAAAGAAAGAGTATTTTTGATAAAATGAACTTATAAAATCAAGACCCACAATGAATAGCATCGTAAAATTCGAGGATGTTGAAAAAAGAATTATTGACATCCGAAATCAAAAGGTTATTATAGATAGCGACGTGGCTGAACTTTATAGTGTTGAAACAAAAAGAATTAATGAAGAGGCAAGCAATAATCCTGATAAATTTTCTGATGGATACATTATTAATTTGACCAATAATGAATGGAACACATTGAAGTCGAAATTTTCGACTTCAATTAAGGGTGGAAAATCAAACTCCCTAAAGCATTTACTGAAAAAGGGTTATATATGCTTGCAACCATACTAAAAAGTGAAAAAGCAACACAAACAACCCTTGCAATAATTGAAACTTTTGCATATATAAAAAACTTTTCAAGAAACATAAAAGAACTATCTAAAGTTAAAGACGAGCCGAAAAAGAAAGACATAATGAGAAAAAGTGGGGAAATAATTGCAGAAATTTTAGGTGACGACCTTAATTTGAACGAAACCGAAACTACAATTGAGCTAAATTTTGCTGTATTAAAACTAAAACATACTATAAAACGAAAGTAATAAATATTTTAGACGAACTTTTAGATATTCAAAACAGCAATATTGGAACTAAAAAACGTAATGAAATTGAAGAAAAAGCACAGTATTTTGTTATTAACGAGCAAAGCACTGCCTTAACGAGGCAAAGCATTGAGTTGGCAAGGCAAGATAAAAATTTAGAAAGTTAGAATTTACAGCGTCAGTAACCATGTAACAATGAAACAATTTA
>MENC01000054.1:13761-22352 GCA_001768155.1 Bacteroidetes bacterium GWA2_30_7 | reverse complement strand
GATAAGCAGAATAAATAATATGAATCTAAATCTTATCATTGTCAATAAATTTAGGACAATCAATAATTTTTTTCTTAAATTTCTTTTTCAATTGTAAATCTTGATTAAACAGATATGTTAATGTGATTTCGTGAGCATTACCAGAATGTGAAAATAGTCGCGAAATAGATAAATCAAAACTATAAATAATATTAAGATTTTTGTGTCTGTAACCAGCCATTACAATTAAAGCATCGTTATTTGCATAATTTTTTTTGTACGATTTTAATATTGGAATTCCCCTATAAAAAAACCCAAAACCTAATTTTTCTCTTTGAAGAAAAACACCTAAATCTAGTTGGTCATATTTTTGTTGATTTTTATATAAAAAATTTAATAAAAGATACTCATCTTTCATAGTGTACAATCCACCGTTAATATCAAGTTTAGTTCCCCCAAATAATGAATAATATATTGGCATTTTGTTTTCGCCATTAATAAAAGTATATTCTGGTTTTAATAAGTGGTCAACATTGAAACCAATCCAATTTTTAACAGAAAATGCAAGAAGAGAAGCAGAAAAATCCATATAAAAAATTTTATCGCTTGGAAAATTTTCAATAGAACTTACTGAACCGCCATTTAATAATTGGTCTTTAAAAATCAAACTGCTATAATCAAGATTTTTGAAATTAAAAGATGGTTGAATACCGGGTCTTATCTCCCAGAATTGAGAAATAGGAATATTATATGAGTACTGTAGGTCAATATTAGTAGTGATAATTGTTCCCTCACCTGCTACATCTCTGATTAATAATGCTCCTAGTCCGCTTTTTTTACTAGAAAAGTAATAATCACCGGCTAACATATATGTGATATAAGCTTTAGGAATTGAAGGCCACTGATTTCGATAATTTGCAAGAACCCTTCCCCCATCTGTTGACCCGGCAAAAGAAGGGGCTAAAAATGTAGGATTTGCAAAAGTTTGAGAAAGTTGAATATCTTGTGCAAAAGAAACCAAAAACCCCCAACTGAAAATAATTAAAAGGAAGTATTTTACCAGTTGTATCATAGAACACACTATTAGTAATACTTTACGAAATTTTTAAAAAAATGTTTTATAACATAATTTACATTTGACGAAAATAATCAATTCTCTTAAAAGTTCATAATATTTAAGACGTAAAATAATTAAGATTTGTTAAAAAATATTCTTATTCAAATAATCTTACAATTAACACTTTGTAAATGCTATTTTACAAAATTAATAATTTATTCACGTAATCATATAAAAAGAGTCTATTATTAGCAATTGGTAGATTCAAGTATCAAATGCAACAAATCAAATCAAAGATGCAAAAAATATTTTAGAAGGTGTTTGAAAATTCAATTTTTCTCTTGGTCTTCTATTTATCTTATTTTGAATGAGGGATATATCTTTATCAGAATATAAGTAAAAATTGGAACCTTTCGTCACATATTGCCTTACTAATTTATTTGTATATTCATTTAACCCTCTTTCCCAAGAAGAATAAGGATGAGCAAAATAAAAATCTGCTTTCAAATTTCTTGCAATATATTCGTGATTAGCAAACTCAGTTCCATTGTCAGATGTAATTGTGTGCACAGTATTTTTAAATGCAATTGGTAATTGTAAATAATTGAAATTAAAAAGAATAAAGAAATAAAAATCCACTTCGAGAACTTTAGAAAATAATGCGATTTATTGGCAACTTGTAATATTTCTTTAAGCGTCATGCTATGTATTTCAACATATTACAAATATTAGAACGACTGTATTTTTTCTGATATTTTTTCCATCAACCATCTTGGTGTTGATGTTGCTCCACAAACACCAACTGATTTTACACCTATAAACCATTCTTTTTCAATATCTTTTGAATCGGAAACAAAGTGTGTTTTTTCATTAACAGATTTACAAACATCGTATAAAATCTTTCCATTTGAACTTTTTTTGCCACTTACAAAAATTATTACATCGTGATGTTTTGAAAACTCAATTAAATCGGG
The DNA here is from genome assembly GCA_001768155.1 of Bacteroidetes bacterium GWA2_30_7. Classification (GTDB taxonomy): domain Bacteria; phylum Bacteroidota; class Bacteroidia; order Bacteroidales; family GWF2-33-38; genus GWA2-31-9. The sequence goes on along the minus strand of MENC01000054.1, from coordinate 20,342 downwards.
CTCACGATGCGATACTTGACGACAGATTGTATCGTTAGAGAAAAATATATATTTATCTTTTCCGTTAGCAGACTCTAATCGCCTTTTGATTTCTTCTGATATTAATCTGAAACCTTCTTTACTTTGAGTTGTTTGCGAAAATAAATTGATAGGTTTTGTATAATCTAATTTGTCTAAATCTTCAATTGAGCCAATTACAATTGCATTGTATTTTGTTTGTCCAACGAGTCCATTAACCTCAGCATGACCCTCTTTGCCGTATATTACTATTTGACCATTTTGCTTTGAAATTAAATCAAATCCATTTTTTATTCGGTTTTGTAATTTTAATACAACAGGACAAGATGCATCAATTAATTCTATATTATTTTCGAGAGCGGTTTTATATGTTTCGGGTGGTTCACCATGTGCTCTGATTAATACCATACAGTTTCTCAGGTTTTTAAACTGTTCGTGGTCGATAGTTATTAGCCCTTTTTCGGACAGCCTTTCAACTTCAACATTGTTGTGAACAATGTCGCCTAAGCAATATAATTTTCCATGTTTTTCGAGTTCTTCTTCGGCTTTTTGAATTGCATAAACAACACCAAAGCAAAATCCTGATTTTTTATCTATCTCAACGAGCATGACTTAATGTGCTAATTTGTTAATATGTGATATGCTGATTTTATAATCTGTTTATTTCCCTCAAATCATTAATCATTTACCTTCCAAACTTCTCATTAATAATATCAATTACCCTTTTCAACTGTTCATCCTGAGTTACACAAGTATTATCTAATATTATAGAATCAAGGGCTTTTTTCAAAGGACTTTCTGCTCTATTTTCGTCTAAATAATCGCGTTGTTTTACATTATTAAAAACTTCTTCAAAGCTAATTTTATCGCCTTTTTCCAATAGTTCTTTATAACGTCTTTTAGCACGAATTTCGGGGTCAGCAATCATAAAAAATTTAAGTTCGGCTTCCGGGAAAACAACAGTTCCAATATCTCTTCCGTCCATAACCAAGCCTTTGTTTTTGCCCATTTCTTTTTGTAAAATAACCATTTTTTTTCTGACAAAGCCAATTTTGCTAATAATGCTGACATTATCAGATACATCTAATTCTCTGATTCTATTTTCAACATTTAAATCATTTAAGAAAGTATCACTTCGTTCAAGAGTTATATTATATTTAAACGTTATAGTAATTTGATTAAGAAATTTTTCAAGCAAGTCGGTTTTAACAATTTTATTTTCTATAAGGTTATTATTCATACAATATAATGTAACGGCTCTGTACATTGCACCTGTATCAACATAAGCATAGTTTAATTCTTTAGCTAATTCTTTAGCCAAAGTGCTTTTACCACATGATGAGTAACCGTCAATTGCTATAATTATTTTTGATTTAAGATTTAGCATTAGAAAATTTAATTTTCAACTGTTTTTTTCTTATAAAAATCTGAAATATTAGTAGTTATCGAAAAATGATTCGATGCTCCGGCTAAATGATACGAAGCTCGTCCATAACTGAAATTAAATTTTGAAATTTTTACACCAATTCCCCACGACATTCCTACTAAGGCTGTTCGTGTCGAAACTTGTAATTCTTTTCTGCGTTGATAATTATAACCAAAATTTATAAAAAAGTTTTTAAACGGCAGAAATTCAACTCCTAATATTGTGTGTCGTAATAAATTGTCGGATATAATATTGAATTTTTTTTCTGTTATTGAATCTCCTGAAATAGGGTCGGTATTTTGGGTTACTTCATTGGTATTTACATAACGCAAATTATATGTTTCGAGGTTATGTAGTAGCAACGAAATTCGTAACGGAGCATGTTTAATTTTTTTAGAAATTCCTAATTGCATTTCAAATGGCAATGGTTCACGGTTATCGGGACGATATGGCTTCATTTGTCGCCCCAAATTATTGATTACAAATGCAACAGCAATTTTTCGTTTAACGCTGTGATAAGTAATTCCGGCATCTAAGGCTAAACCCCACGATGTATAAGATTCATATTTTGAATAAATTGGTTTTAATTCTGCTCCAAAAGTAAAAGCCGAATCAAGTGGTTTTGACCAATATAAGTTAAGGGCATAATCGGAAGCATAAAAATTGCCTGAAATAACTCCGGTTTCATCGGCTTCGATAAATTTTCCATAATTAATATGATGTAGTCCGGCAGCAACGGTTCCATATTTTTTCAAATGATGTGCATAAGCAACATAACCATAATTAATATCGCTGAAATAATTCACATAATTTAAAACCAAGTGATTATTCATTGTACTGTCGAGCAATGAAGGATTGTGATATACAAAATTCAAATCGTTGTCGTTAAGCGAAATATTATTACCTCCAAGCGAAGCTGCCCGTGCAGAATTTGGCAAATTCAGAAATTCATAAACATTGTTTCCACCAATTTGTGAATAACAAAGAATTGAACTTAAAATTATTAAATTTAGAACGAAAAATCTTAAAAGCATGTTTAATTTTTTTAACTGCCAACTAAACGGTAAATGTATTAAAAAAGTATTTTAATGAAAAAGAAATTAAAATTTAGGATTCAAGTTTTAAGATTTAGGATTTATAAAACTACCTTTGCAGATATAATTTTATTAAATTTCGTGAAATTTGTAGCAAAAAATGAATTTTGAGGAAATCAGAAATCATTGTATTATCAAAAAAGGAGTTACCGAAGAATTTCCTTTCGACGAGTCAACTTTAGTTTTTAAAGTAATGGGGAAAATGTTTGCATTAGTCGATTTAGATGGTGAATTTGGAATAAATCTTAAATGCGACCCCGATTATGCAATTGAATTACGTGAAAAATACTCAACAGAAATTATTCCGGGTTATCACATGAATAAAAAATATTGGAACTCGGTGCTGCTAAATGGTAGTTTAACAAATGATTTCATAAAAAATTTAATTGATTTATCGTATAATGAAGTTGTTAAGACGCTGCCAAAAAAAGTTCAAATTGAATTAAATCTTATGGAATAGAAAACACAAACTCTTAGAAATTACATTATTGTAGAAACATAAATAATATTAAGAAACTTTGTAGAAGTTACATTGTTGTAAAACATAACGTAAAGTAAAAGAAACCTCGTAGAAGTTACATTATTGTAAAACAATACAAAAAGTAAAAGAAACCTCGTAGAAGTTATATTATTGTAGAAATGAAAAAAACAAATAAAAAAAACCTCGTAGAGGTTACATTATTGTAGAAATGAAAAAAACGAATAAAAAAAACCTCGTAGAGGTTACATTATTGTAGAAATGAAGAATACAAAACACATACAACCTCGTAGAGGTTGCATTATATAACAATAATATAAAATTAATTTTATGAAATCAGGCGTATTCACTCAATTATATATACATTTGGTCTTTGCAGTAAAATACCGTGAATATCTAATACATAAAAAACTTTCTGATGAAGTCTATAAATACATTTCAGGCATTATTACCAATCAAAAACACAAATCAATAATTGTAAATGGAATGCCCGACCATATTCACATTTTATTTGGATTGAATCCAGTAATTTCTATATCAGATACAGTAAGAGATATTAAAAGAAGCTCATCATTATTTATTAATGAAAAAAAATGGCTTACTGGAACATTTGCATGGCAAGAAGGATATGGAGCGTTTTCTTATGGGAAGTCGCAACTTGATGATATATATAAGTATATTGCAAACCAAGAACAACATCATAGTAAACGAACATTTAAACATGAATATATTGAAATATTGAAAAAATTTGAAATAGAATATGATGAGAAATTTTTATTTGATTTTTTTGAATAATAATAATGAAACCTCTACGAGGTATAAATATGAATAGAATATTTTTTACAATAATAGAACCTCTACAAGGTTCAATAAAAACATAAACAGATGAAAAATTTATTCTCATACTTTCTGCAAGGTTTATTATTAATTGCTCCAATCGGTATAACCCTTTTTGTTTTATATCGATTATTGCTATGGATTGATAATATTTTACCATTCAAATTTCCGGGATTAGGCTTAATTGTAATTTTGGTTGCAATAACATTTCTTGGATTTATTGGTAAAACATTTTTAGCTCGTCCATTTTTATTATTTTTTGAAGGAATTATAAAACGTACACCGCTAGTTAAAATTATTTATAGTTCTTTAAAAGACTTATTTTCAGCATTTGTAGGAAAAGAAAAAAAATTTAAACACCCTGTTTTAGTAAAAATTAATAAAGAATCAAATATTGAAAAAATTGGTTTTTTAACACGTAATGACTTGTCAATAATTGGAATTAAAGACAGCAAAGTTGCCGTTTACTGTCCTCATTCTTATGCTTTTTCGGGTGAGCTATACATTGTTCCTGCCGATAGTGTTATAACTTTAGACATTAGTTCAGCTGAAGCAATGAAATTTATAATTTCGGGAGGAATTACTAATATTTAAGATGTAATATTTAATTTTGGGGTTAACAAAGTAGTAATTTCAAACAATGAAACAATTTAACAAATGAAAATTTATATTCTAGTTTTATTTTTTCTAACACTTAATCTTAATGTGTTTTCGCAAAATAAAATTATTGTTAACGAAAAGACTAAAGATTTCATCAATGGAAATCATAATGCACTAGTTGTCAATATTTATGAAGCCGGAGATGACTTGATTTTGAAAGAATGGAAACGCTTAATGAAAGATTATAAAGCAAAAGTTAGTTCTAAAAATGAAATTTTTGCAGACGATGCTTTCATAAAGAAACTTTCGCCAAATACTGTTGATATTTATGCTTTTACCGAAAAAAATTCTGATGGTGATAATAATCTTGTAGTTGCTTTCGATTTAGGCGGAGCATTTTTATCTTCGTCTCAACATTCAGATAAATATAGAACTGCTGAGAATATTTTGTATGAATTTGCTGTATATACTACAAAAGAGGCTATCAAAGAGCAATTTAAAGAAGAAGAACATAATTTATCAAAACTTCAAAAAGAGCAACAATCATTTGAAAGAGAAAAAGAAAAACTCTTGAAAGATATTGAAGACTACAAAGATAGAATTGTAAAAGCTGAAGAAGATATTAAAACAAATGCAAAAAATCAGGAACTTAAAAAAGATGAAATCCTAAAACAACAAAAATATATAACAGAAATTAAAGAAAAACAATCGAATATTAAATAAGAAGTACTTAAAATTCATAAAGTTAAAAGTACATTGAGTTAAAATATATAAATTTACATAATATGAAAATAATAATTCCAATAATTTTTTTCCTGATACTCACATCTTTTGCTTTTTCTCAAAAAGAAAACAAAGAAAATACATATAAATTTACAGATATAGTAAAACTAAAAACAACTCCCGTAAAAAATCAATATAACACCGGAACATGCTGGAGTTTTGCAACAACATCATTTATCGAAACAGAACTTTTGCATTCAGGAAAAGAAGAGGTCGATTTGTCTGAAATGTATTTTGTAAGATTAGCATATACCCAAAAAGCAATAAGTTATGTAAGATTACATGGTCTTGCTAATTTTGGTCAAGGCGGACAAGCTCACGATGTTCTAAATATTATTTCAAAATTTGGAGCAATTCCGGAAACCGAATATAAAGGTCTTAATTATGGAGAAACTACTCACAATCACGATGAATTAGAAGCACTTTTAACCTCATTTGTGAAAACTTTAGTAAATTTAAAAACCGAAAATTTATCTCCAGTTTGGTTAAATGCTTTTAACGCTATTCTCGACAATTATTTTGGCAATATTCCAACTACATTCGATATTAATAAAAGTAAAATTTCTCCTTTAGATTATACAAAAAACACGTTAAACATAAATCCCGACGATTATATAGAAATTACTTCATATACACACCATCCATTTTATCAAAAATTCATTCTCGAAGTTCCAGATAATTGGACATTTAACCAATATTACAATGTGCCTTTAGAAGATTTGATTAATATAATGAAAGCATCCTTAAATTCGGGTTATTCTATTTCTTGGGATGGCGATGTTTCAGAAAAAAGCTTTTTACATAAAAAAGGTATAGCTGTAGTAGTTGACGACTCAGTTACAGTTTCAAATACAATTATAAAAGAAAATTCTATTACTCAAGAAATCAGACAAAAAGCATTTGATAATTATTCTGCTACCGACGACCATTTAATGCATATTATTGGTTTGTGTAAAGACCAGAATGGAACAAATTATTTTATAACAAAAAATTCGTGGGGTTGTGAAAGTAATAAAAGTGGAGGATTTCTAAATATTTCGGAAGAATATGCAAAACTAAACACTATTGCAATTATGATAAATAAAAAGGCATTACCTGCTGATATTGCTAAAAAACTTGGACTTTAAAGATGTAAAATGTAATATTTAAAATGTAATATTAATTGTATCACAAACTTCAATAGACAATAAGCAATGTGCAAATCTAAAACTAAAAATTTCAAACAGATTGCTTCGTACCTCGCAATGACGGAACTACAAACATCAAACTCCTGCACTGAGGGAACTCGAAGTGTCAAACATCAAACCTCTTCAATATGAGCGAATCTATTAAGCACGAATGTGGT
>MENC01000054.1:6008-13741 GCA_001768155.1 Bacteroidetes bacterium GWA2_30_7 | reverse complement strand
ACAGAGGCCAAGATGGAGGCGGAATTGCTTGTATTCGATTTAATCCAGAACCCGGAAATCAATATATGGATAGAAACAGGTCAAACTCTTCAACTCCAATAAAAGACATTTTCGGACAAATTTATAGTGCTTTCGATAAAATTAAAAATGAAACTCCTGAATTATTTAACAATATTGATTGGCTCAAAAAAAATATCCCATTTACAGGTGAGCTTTTTCTAGGACATTTGCGTTATGGAACTTACGGAAAAAACAATATCGAAAACTGCCATCCACTTGTACGACAAAGCAATTGGAAAACCAGAAATTTATTTTTAGCCGGTAATTTTAACCTTACAAACGTTGATGAACTTTTTGATACATTATTGAAAAAAGGAATGCATCCGTATGAACACTCCGATACGGTTACTGTTCTTGAAAAAATTGGAAGCTTTCTTGATAAAGAAGTTGAAAAAACATTTAAAATATATAAAAGTCAAGGACTATCAAACCAGATAATTACTGAGCAAATACAGCAAAATCTGGATTTGCAAAATGTATTAATAAACTCTTGCAAACGTTGGGATGGAGGTTATGTAATAGCAGGAATTTTAGGACATGGCGATGCATTTGTTTTAAGAGACCCTTCGGGTATAAGACCGGCATATTATTATTACGACGATGAAATTGCAGTTGTTACTTCAGAAAGACCGCCAATTCAAACAGCATTTAATGTAAAATATGAATCAATAAAAGAATTAAAACCAGGACACGCTTTAATTATTAAAGAAACTGGCAAAATAAGTGAGGTTTTATGTAAACAACCACTTGAAAAAAAATCTTGTTCATTTGAGCGAATTTATTTTTCGAGAGGAACTGATAGCGAAATTTACAAAGAACGAAAAAAACTTGGCGAATATCTAACTCCCGAAATCTTAAAATCAGTTAATTATGACTTTGAGAATACTGTTTTTTCATTTATTCCAAATACTGCCGAAGTTGCTTTTTATGGAATGATAAAAGGGCTGCACGATTACCTTATTAATTTCAAAAAGAAAAGAATAGATGAAATTTATAAAAAAGGGAACAAAGAAGATATTACAAAAATTTTAGATATCGCTCCAAGAATCGAAAAACTTGCAGTCAAGGATGTTAAACTCCGAACATTTATTACACAAGATAATTTAAGAAATGATTTAGTTGCTCACGTTTACGATATTACATACGGTGTAATTAACGATTATGTTGATAATCTAGTTGTTCTGGACGATTCAATTGTTAGAGGCACAACTTTAAAAGAAAGCATTTTAAAAATTTTAGATAGATTATTACCTAAAAAAATATTTATTGTTTCATCTGCACCGCAAATCAGATATCCCGATTGTTATGGAATCGACATGGCTAAACTTGGCGATTTTGTAGCATTTAAAGCAGCAATAGAATTACTTAAAGATACTAAGCAAGAGGGCATTATTGACGAAGTTTATAACCTTTGTAAAAGTCAGGCAAGTCTTCCAAAAGAAGAAATGGTAAACCATGTGAAAAAAATATATAAACCATTTTCTGCAAAAGAAATTTCTGCAAAAATCACAGAATTATTAACTCCCGAAGGCATAAATGCAGAAGTAGAAATTATATATCAATCTATAGAAAACTTACATAAAGCTTGCCCTGATAATAAAGGCGACTGGTATTTTACAGGCGACTATCCAACACCGGGTGGAAACAAGGTTGTAAATACTTCTTTTATAAATTTTATTGAAGGTAGAAATCAACGAGCCTACGCTTAAAATTCCTTATATTATTTGAGTAACATTAGTTAGTGTTTCTAAAGAAAACGTCAAAAAACAAAAAACAAATGTCAAATAAATTCCAATTCTCAAAATTCCAATTTTCAAAACCGTTTGAATATTAAATAATTGCGGTGCATTGAGCTAGTCGAAATGTAATTTGTGATTTATTTGATTTTTGAAGATTGAAATTTGCGATGCATTGAGTTTTGTCGAAATGTTATTTCTAAAAACTCATCGTCTTCTTATTAACACTAGTTATTGAGAAGGTACAAAAAAGGCTACCATTTTAAATGTAGCCTTTTCTTTTAATGTATAATATTACCGATTAATCCTTTTTCAGATTAGCATCAACCACTGCTATTGTTGCCATATTTACAATTTCACGTACCGAACATTCGAGTTGTAAAATGTGCATAGATTTTTTCAAACCTAAAACAATTGGTCCAATTGCTTCAACATCACTCATCTCCTGTAGCATTTTATATGCAATATTACCTGACGATAAATTAGGGAAAATAAGTGTGTTTATAGGCTCATTTCCTAACTTAGAAAATGGAAATTGTTCGTTTCTCATAACAGGATTTAATGCAAAATTTGCTTGTATATCACCGTCAACAATCAGGTCGGGATATTTTTCGTGCAAAATTGATACTGCTTCTCTAACCTTTCGGGTTTCTTCGTTATTAGTAGAATTGAAATTTGAATACGATAACAAACCAATTCTTGGAACAATATTAAATTCTTTAACTGCGTTGGCGGTTAATATTGTAATATCGACCAAATCCTGAGCAGTTGGGTTAATATTTACGGTTGTATCTGCAAAAAAGAAAGGTCCTTTTTTAGTCATCATAATATACATACCGGCTATTGTACGAGCATCTTTATGTAATCCAATAATTTCTAATGCCGGACGAATTGCGGCTGAATATTTTCGTGTTAAACCGGAAATAAAAACATCGGCAAAGCCATCGTTAACAAGCATAACTCCATAATAATTATGCTGATAGATTTTCGATTGCGAATCTTTTAATGTAATACCTTTACGTTTTCGTTTTTCAAAATATTCATTAATAAAAGTTGTTCTTCTTTCTTTTTCTTCTAAACTTGATGGGTCAATAATTGTTATATCGCTAAGTTCAAGATTATTTTCTTTGATTAAACCGTTTATAATCTCTTTATTACCAAGCAGTATTGGAATTGCAATGCCTTCGTCTTTAAGCTCTTGTGCTGCTTTTAGAATTTTATAATTTTCGGCTTCTGCAAATACTACTCGTTTAGGATTTTGTTTAGCTTTTATTGTAATCTGACGAATTAAACTATTGTCTAATCCAAGTCTTTTCTTTAGTTCGTCTTTATATACTTCCCAATTTGTTATTGGTTTTAATGCTACTCCAGAGTCCATTGCAGCTTTTGCAACAGCAGGTGCAACAGTATAAATCAATCTTGCATCGAGTGGTTTTGGAATTATATAATCTCTTCCGAACGACATATTTTTAGAATGATATGCAAGATTTACATCATCTGGCACAGGTTCTTTTGCAAGTTCTGCTAACGCTTTAACTGCTGCTAATTTCATTTCCTCGTTAATGCAAGTTGCCCTAACATCTAAAGCTCCTCGGAAAATAAATGGAAACCCAAGTACATTATTAACTTGGTTAGGATGGTCTGAGCGACCGGTTGCCATAATAATATCGGGTCGGGCAGCAATTGCATCAGCATAAGTAATTTCGGGATAAGGATTTGCCATTGCAAAAACGATTGGATTATCGTTCATGCTTTTAACCATTTCTTGTGATAAAACATTTCCTTTAGATAAACCAATAAAAACATCTGAACCTCTAACAGCATCAACAAGTGTATGCAAATTTCTTGAAGTTGCAAACATACGTTTTTCGGCAGTTAAATTTGACCTGTCGGCTCTGATAACACCGGTGCTATCGACCATAACAACATTTTTAACTTTTGCTCCCAGTGCAGTGTATAATTTAGTGCAGGAAATTGCTGCAGCACCGGCTCCATTAACAACTATAACTGCATCTTCTATTTTCTTACCGACTAATTCTAACGCATTAAGTAATGCAGCACTCGAAATAATTGCTGTACCGTGCTGGTCGTCGTGCATAACAGGTATTTTCAGTTCTGCTTTTAGCCTTCTTTCGATTTCGAAACATTCGGGGGCTTTAATGTCTTCTAAATTTATTCCGCCAAATGTTGGAGCAATATTTTTTACTGTACTTATAAATTCTTCAATGTCTTTAGTACCAACTTCAATATCAAAAACATCAATATCGGCAAAGATTTTAAATAATAGACCTTTTCCTTCCATTACCGGTTTTCCGGCTTCGGGTCCAATATCTCCTAAACCTAGAACTGCTGTTCCGTTTGATATTACTGCAACAAGATTTCCTTTTGCGGTATATTTATACACGTCTTCGATGTTTTTAGCAATTTCGAGGCATGGTTCTGCAACACCCGGCGAATATGCTAACGATAAATCTCTTTGCGAACTAGTTGGTTTTGTTGGAATAACTTCAATTTTACCAGGTCTGCCAACTGAGTGATAGTCCAAAGCATCTTTTATTAATTTTTCCATAAAATTTTATTTGATTATACTGCAAAGGTAATGTTTTATAATTTTAAAAAAAGGAAACATTTGTCATAGTTGTTAATGTTCTTAATCATAGATGAAGAGTTGGAGGTTGGAGGTTTGAAGATATACTTAGACATCTTTCCAAATTAATATTTGTATAACCCCGACCTTGGTTACTGAGCGTAGCCGAAGTATTAGGTCGGGGAAAAAGAATATGAAAAAAAGGGCTTTAGCCATGAATTTTATTAATAACAAGAAATTATTGCGATGACAAACAAAAATTATGAACAAAAGGCATGGCTAAAGCCAAGAATGCTTTCGATTTCATTAATCCCCGACCTAAAGGTCAGGGTTAATAATCCTTTTTATTAATTTGGAAAGATGTCTATTGATACAATATAACCATTTAACAATTTAATCAACGATTTTTAAATGTTCGTCAATAAATAATATTCATTCGTAATAAAATTAAAATATATACTAAAAAACTTTAATAAAAGTATATGGAATATTAAATAATATTATACTTTTGAATAGTTATAAAAACCATATATGAAACCTTTGCTTTTATATAACAATAATCATTATCACTTTACAGGTATATATTCTTCAGAAATCAGGCAGGTTGCGGAAAGTGATAGAGTATATACTATCAATAACTTTAATTCAAAAAAAAGAAAAACACATACAAATAATTTAGCTTTATTAGCCAACAATAAACCAATTACGACAAATAACTCTTTGGAATTTGTAAATCCTTTTGTAATAAATATGAATTTTATATCCTCTTCGATAAAGTTTTCGGGTTACAAATCTGAAAGTAACAGGTATTTTGACATTTCATTCCAATTTATTTAACTTTACAAAAATCTATAATACATTGCTGAATATAAAATTCAAAAAAAATAACTAATTATGACTACAATAATTATTGAAACTAAAAACGAAAATGCTGCAATAGCTTTAATTAATTTTTTAAAAGCATTAGATTTTAAAGCCACTTTTAAAAGTATTACAAATAAAAAAACTTTAAAAATACCTATCGAAAAGGCAAATAAAAACGCCGATTTTATGGCATTAGCAGGTATTTGGGAAGGTAAAGATATGTCATTAGAGCAGTTGAGAGACAAAGCATGGGGAGGACGATTATGAAAAGTAATTATGTTTTGTGCGATACAAATATCTTTATTCATCTTTTTATAAACGACAAAGCAACAATTGAAAAACTGACTTTAATAGGTTCACAAAATATTTTAATGCCCGCAATTACTAAAATGGAATTATATAAAGGAATGAGTAATAAAAAAGAATTGGCTGAAATGAAAAAGAAAATTTCAAACTATTCGGTATTAAAATTTAATGAAGATGTTTCTAAGATTGCAATTGAACTGATTGAAAAATATCATTTAAGCAATTCTCTTAAAATTCCGGATGCAATAATTGCAGCCTCTGCATTAGCATTTGACTTACCATTATTTACTTATAACTTAAAAGACTTTAAGGGTTTAGAAGGAATTAAATTGTACAATTTTTAAATATAATGAAAAATGAAAACTCCTTTATTTTGTTGAATTCTTGCAAGTTCACATTTAAAAAATGCGAATATGAATTTACCGAATGAAAACTCACATTTACCGAATGAAAGTTTAGGTAGGTGGTTTGAGAGATTATTTGGTAGGTTTGGGGATTATATGAGTATGCTGTATAATACTAACTGCTTAAAGACTACTAAATATGAGAGAATTTGTTTGGTTTTAAGTGAAATATAAATGAGATATTCCCAAAGCTAAAAATTGCAACAATTACAATTGTTAAAGTATTACTTACTAACGATAAATTCTAATATACATGAGAAATATAAAACGTTTTTTAGCTCTAATAATCATGTTTGTGACAGTTAAGGCTTTTTATGGACAACAACCTTTCAAATTAGTTGATGATTCAAATAAATGGTACGAATTTGGACAGTTAGGTGGTTGGGGATATTATGATTTACAACTTGTTAGATTAACTTATTTTTTTGATGGGGACACTACTATTAATGGATATTTATATAAGAAACTATTCTACGATAAGAGAGATACAATTTATTCTGATCCTCCTTATATTCAGGATTCTTATGGTTATGCAGCTGCGTTCAGACAAGATTCCTTAAAAGTTTATTTCGTCAAGCCAGATAGTACAATTGAAAATTTGTATTGTGATTTTAATATGTCAATAGGAGATACTCTTAAGTATTATTATAATAATGAATATCCATATGCAATTACTTCTATTGACTCAATTCAATATGGAAATAACTATAGAAAAGAATATAAGTTGAATAATTCTTATAGTTTTTATGAAGGAATAGGTAATGGACTTGGACTTTTTCATGATTTTAGTATCGGAATTGAGGGTGGTGTATATTTAGTATGCTTTGAACAAAATGAAATATTACAAAATGTATATCAATTTTGGGGTACACCACCAGAATGTGGGTTGACTACTAATTTAATAAAAGAAAAACATCTCAAATCAAATAATATATCAATTTTTCCAAATCCATTTTCAGAAACAGCAGTCATTGAATTTCCAAATCCCGATTACTCTAGTTATAATTTAGTTGTTACAGATGTTACTGGAAAAGTTGTAAAACAGATTAGTAATATCAAAAGCAATAAAATTGTATTCGAGAAAGGAGACTTATCAGGAGGTTTTTACTTAATTAATATGAAAGGAAATAAAATATTTAATGGAAATTTAATTATTAAATAATAATAGTCTATCAGGTCATAATGCAGAAACAATATTAAAACGAAATGTAATTCAGGAGTATATAAACAGTTAAAATGTCAGGTGAAAACACCTTACTTAGGCTGGGCAGTAACCCGTTATCAGCAATTTTAAGAAAAATAGACATCAGCCAATTTTATAGATTATGACAAAAGAAAAACGTCCACCGATACCAACACCAATACAAAGAAGTGTAATGACAAAAAATTTAGGTGTATGCTGTGTCTGCAAAGAACGTGGATTGGGAATAAACCTGCATCATATAGACAAAAACCCTTTTAATAATATTGAAGAAAATATTGCAGTATTATGTTTAAAGGAGCATGACAAACATCACCGACCAAAGGTTTATAAAGAAACAAATCATACTGAACTTAGCGAAGAAAAAATAAAAGAATTTAAGCAAGAATGGGAGCAGACAGTAGCAGAAGGTCAATCTGAAAATCCAAAAATAATTGCAGTAGTCAATACTTATGGTAGCTATGAAAACATTCATTCTGTTAGGTTTTTAATACAGAATATTGATAGTAAAATTATCTATGAGAGAATTTATCATTTATTGACTGGAACACCTGACCAATGGATTGATAATATTT
>MENC01000054.1:0-5974 GCA_001768155.1 Bacteroidetes bacterium GWA2_30_7 | reverse complement strand
GACGGCAAATGATTGGAAGGAGAAATCTATTGGTAGTATTTATATCAATCCAACTTTCCCATCATTAGCATTGACAATTTTTTATAACCACGAATTGATTTTTTCATCGCACATGCATAAGTGCAAAGGACAATTACATTTCCAATGCGATAATTTTGAAGAACGAACACTAATTACAAAACAACCAAGTGTAAGAACCCAAGCAACAGAAATTATCAAAAAGGTCATGAAAACTTGGGAGCTTGAAAACATATTTATTGGCACAGGTGACACTGAATCACCGACAATAATTAACGACTTTAATCTTCCTTTTATATGGGAAAAAAACAAAAAGCAATTAAAGCAGAACAAAAAATGAACAAACAAACAATATCCAATTTTGTAAATGCAATTAACAATCATGATGTCGAAAGTATTTGTTCGCACTGTGCAGATGAGCATATTTTTATTGATTCTCATGGTAACGAATTAAAAGGAAAAGTTCAGATTAAAATAGGCTGGATTGCTTATTTTCAATGGTTTCCGGATTATAAAATAGAAATCACAAACATCTTTACCGATGGAGATACTCATGCTGCTTTTGGTTTCGCAAGCGGAACATTTAAAGCCAAACAAAAAAATAACAACGAAAACTATTGGCGACTACCGGCTTCATGGAAAATAATTTTGGAAAATAATAAAGTCAGTTTATGGCAAGTATATGCCGATACAAAAATACCCTTTGATATTATTGAACGAAACAAATAATAATTATGAAAAAAACACTATTGTATATCATCTTTATCGTTTGCATTCAAACAATAAATGCACAAATTCAATCAAGTTGTGAAGTTCCTCAAGTTTTGCAGACTTTTTATGAGAAAGATGTTAAGCATTTAGCTTTAAAAAGAATAACCGAACAGCAATCTCCATTTAAAGATTCAATAGTAATTCCTCAAAGTTATCAAGATACTATTTGGGAAGGCTTATCGGCAATTTTTAATTTAACAACTGTGCCTGATAGAGATTTGGTTTTTGATAATTATTGTATTCATCAGTATGTGAGCAAAATTTATCATACTATTTATGTTAAAGTTGATACATCATATAGCTGGACACATCAATGGAAAAATTTGAATATAACTACTGGGATATCTGCTTTAGATAGTTTGTTGGCTAATTATGGTTTTACAATTAATTCTTATTGGAGTTCTTATAATATTGCGATATTATATACTGCTCAAAATATTAATATTAATCCATTATGTGATAGTATTGAATATTTTAGCGGTGTAATTTATTCTGAACCATCAGGAATTTATGGCGATGGCGATGAAATAATTTATACTAAAGCGGGAACTGAAAAATTCTATGATTTTGTAATTGGTTTTGGTGATTGCCCGGCAGGTTGTACAAGTACTCGCACTTTCAAATTTAAAGTATCTGATGATTGTTCGGTAGATTATTTAGGCATTTTTGATAATATTAGTTATGGTGATATATTTCCAATGCCGACCAATTGTAATATAACTACGAATATTGAAAATAATAGTAACGTCAGAAATTTTAATATCTATCCAAATCCATCTAAAGATTTCATAAATATAGAATCAAATTATTCGTCATATACAAATTATTCAATAACTAATCTATATGGACAAATATTGAAAACAGGCGATTTAAAAAAGGAATTAAAAATCTTAGTAAAAGATTTCACAAGTGGAATTTATTTGATACAGTTTTATAATCAATCAAATAACGAATTTGTTAACTTAAAATTTATAAAGAACTAACAACCAATTATGAAATTATTATCAAAAAAAAGAATAGAAAAAGTATATCTTTTTAAAATATTAATCGTCTTACAATGGCAAAAAAGACAATCAATTTATTTATAAATATCTTTACGATGAGCAATTTTAATTATATACACTGTAAAAATATTGTCTTCGATATATTCTTGATAAAACTTTGTGTCTTTGTGTCTTTGTGGCAAAAAAAAGACTTTTCGGAGTTGGCTCTTTTATACAAAGTTACAAAAACTAATATATATTTTAAAATCAATAATTAATATCTAAAAATTATGAAAAAGTTCATTAACTATTTATTCTGTTTAAGCATTATATGTTTGTTTCAGAATGTGGATGCTCAACAAACTTTCTCTAATTATCAGGCAGCCGATTTGGTAATTGGTCAGTCAAATTTTACAGGCGGAAATGGTTCTTGTACGCAGGCAAGCACTAATGGTCCTTCGTATTGTGCCATTAGCTCGAAGGGAATGTTGGCAGTAGCCAATCAAACCGGATACCGTACACAACTTTGGACAAACACAGTAACAACCAATGGTGAACTTCCTTCGCTTGTGCTTGGCGAATATACTTTTACCGATTGCAGCGGAGGGGTTACTCAAAGTTTAACAAGCTGGATAAATGGTGTAGCATTTTCGCCCGATGGAAATAAAATAATAATATCAGATTTTGATAATAATCGACTTTTGATTTGGAACACAATTCCTAAATCGAATGGTAAACCCGCAGATGTTGTTCTGGGACAAGCTAATTTCACCTCATCAGCATCGGGAACAGCAGCCGATAAGTTATATGGTCCTTTAGGAATTTTTGTTTCATCAGATGGTAAACTTTTAGTAGCCGATGGGCTGAATAACAGAGTTTTAATTTGGAATTCAATACCCACAGTAAATGGTACAGCGGCTGATGTAGTTATTGGTCAGTCGAATTTTGGTTCATCTTATAGCGGCGATGGTGCAAACGAACTTTACGAACCATGGGGAATATGGGTTTCGCCCGATGGAAAACTTTTAATTGCTGATATTGACAATAATCGGGTTTTAATTTTCAATACAATACCTACTTCTAATAATGCTTATGCAGATGTAGTAATCGGGCAAACTAGCTTTGGTGAGAGTTATAGTGGATTATCGCAAACTGAATTAAGCGGACCTGTTGGCGTAACTGTTTCACCCGATGGAAAATTAGCAATTGGAGAATTTTATAACAACAGAGTACTTATTTATAATTCAATTCCAACAACTAATGGAGCAGCAGCAGATTTAGTATTGGGGCAACCTAACTTCACAACTAATCAAGATTTTTATCCTAGCGGAAGTCCATCGAGTCAAAATATGTATCATCCTTACAATGTTAGTTTCGATTTATACGGAAGATTATTTGTAGCAGGACGAGAAATGAATCGTGTATTGGTATATGGTGTAATACCAAGTCTGGAAGCGGAACTTGAAATTCAGTTAAGTTCAGGAAGCACAGTTTTTTGTCCCGATTCTGCCGGAACAATTACTGTAACAATTATCAACAATGGACCCGATACGGCTACCGGAATTATTGCAACTGCAAGTTTACCGGCTTCGTTTAATTATACTTCATCAACAACATCAGTAGGTACTTATAATAATACTTCAGGATATTGGAATATTTCATCTCTTGCATCGGGAGCAACAGCAACATTAACAATTAATGGAATTTCAACTACTTCGGGATATTATTCTGCTTATGCCAATATTATTCAATCAAATCAAATAGATAACAATCTTTATAATAATGGAACAAGCCTTAGTTACGATGTTAACTGCCCGTGTTCGGGAACTCCAACTGTTGGAACTGCTGTTACATCAGACAATCCGGTTTGTAATGGAATAAGTTTCACACTAAGTTTAACAGGAATGCCACCAGTTGGTGGTTTAACTTATTTATGGCAATCGTCAACCGACGATGTTACATTCACCAATATATCTATCGCAACCAATTCAACATATTCAGCCACTCAAACTTCGGCAAAATATTATCGCTGTAAAGTTACTTGTTCGCTTGATGGTTCAATATCTTATTCAACATCAGTTTATGTTACAATGAATGCGATTGCCGACTGTTATTGTATTCCGAATGAATCAGATTATACCTGTGGTATTTGGATTTCCAATGTAGTTACAAGCGGTGGTGTTTCAGATTTTAATAAAACTTCGTCTTGTGCAAGTACTTCTTATTCTGATTTTAGTAGTTCTAACACTGCATCAAATTCGCAACTTTCCACAACAACAATGGCTTTCACTTCTACCGGTTCAGATATGGCATTTTCTGTTTGGATTGATTTTGATGATAATGGAAGTTTTGAAACTTCCGAACAAGTTATAGCAAACGATAACTCAGGCTATAGTTCAACTGTTACCGATAATTTTACTGTTCCACTTTCTGCTCCTGTGGGAACACATAGAATGCGTGTAAGAGGAGAATCCTATTATTATGGAGCACCTTCTAGTGCTTGTAATCAGTTATATAATGGCGAAACAGAAGATTATTCATTTACGGTTATTGCAACCACAGCTTGTACAGGAACACCAAACCCCGGAAATACAGTTTCTACTGCAAGTTCGGCTTGTTCGGGAATTGACTTTACTTTAAGTCTTCAAAATAATGTAGATGCAGGAACAATTACTTATCAATGGCAATCGTCAACTAATAATAGTACATGGACAAATATTTCGGGTGCAACCAACTCGACTTGTACTACTAGTCAAACAATTGCTAAATATTATCGTTGCAAAATAATTTGTGCTAACAGTAGTTCAACTTCTTATTCAACTTCATTAAATATTACAATGAATTCATATACCGATTGTTATTGCACTCCCGACGAATCATATAATTCTTGTAGTTATGTGTGGATTACTAATGTTACAACAAGCGGTGGAGTTTCAGATTTTAACAAAAGTTCTGCATGCTCAAGTACATCATACAGCGATTACAGCAGTTCAAATACAGCATCAAATTCGCAACTTGCCACTACAACAATGACTTTCTCATCAACAAGTTCGGCAATGGCATATTCTGTTTGGATTGATTATAATGATAATGGTATTTTTGAAAGTTCTGAATGGGTAATTGCAAACAATAATTCGGGTTTAGAATTAACATTTTCTGATAACTTTACGATTCCGGTTTCGGCAACTCCAGGTACACACCGAATGCGTGTAAGAGGAGAATATTATTATATTGGAGCACCTTCCGATGCTTGTAATCAGTTGTCTTATGGCGAAACAGAGGATTATTCATTTACGGTAATTGCTGCTGTTGCTTGTTCTGGCACACCAGATCCGGGCAATACAATATCAACTGCAAGTTCAGTTTGTTCTGATGATGTTTTTACTTTGAGCTTACAAAACAGTGTTGCTGCAATAGGAATTTCTTATCAATGGCAATCGTCAGTTGATAATAGTACATGGACAAATATTTCGGGAGCAACCAATTCAATATATACTACCAGTCAGGCATCTGCAAAATATTATCGTTGTAAAGTAGTCTGTTCTAACAGTAGTTCAACAGCTTATTCAACTTCTGTGAATGTTACAATGAACTCCATCGCTACTTGTATGTGTATTCCCGATGAATCATATTACGCTTGTAGTTATACGTGGATTACTAATGTTACAACAACTGGTGGTGTAACTAATTTTAATAAAAGTTCAACTTGTGCAAGTTCTTCTTATTCTGATTTTAGCGGTTCTTATATAGCATCAAATTCGCAATTATCTTCTACAACAATGTCTTTTGTTTCGTCTGGTTCGGC
The DNA here is from genome assembly GCA_001768155.1 of Bacteroidetes bacterium GWA2_30_7. GTDB lineage: Bacteria > Bacteroidota > Bacteroidia > Bacteroidales > GWF2-33-38 > GWA2-31-9. The sequence goes on along the minus strand of MENC01000054.1, from coordinate 397 downwards.
AATGGCATTTTCTGTATGGATTGACTATAACGATAACGGTGTTTTTGAAAGCTCAGAACAGGTTATATCAAATGATAATACAGGGCAAACATTAACGCTAACTGATAATTTTACTATTCCGATTTCTGCAACTCCCGGTACTCACAGAATGAGGGTAAGAGCAGAAAATTATTATTATGGTGCACCTAACGATGCTTGTAATCAATTGTCTTATGGCGAAACAGAGGATTATTCATTTACAGTAATTGCTGCCGTTGCTTGCACTGGAACACCAAACCCTGGTAATACAATTTCAACTGTAAGTTCGGCTTGTTCGGGTGTAAATTTTTCTTTAAGTTTACAAAATAATGTTTCAGAAAGCGAAATCTCTTATCAATGGCAATCGTCAACAGATAAT
>MENC01000053.1 GCA_001768155.1 Bacteroidetes bacterium GWA2_30_7 | reverse complement strand
TTCAAGCCTTATGTTTTTTTATTCTTTTGATTTTTTTTTCAACATAATGCTCTTAATATCTTACTCTTAAATCCCGAACTCACGTTAAGGTAGTTAATTAATTAATAGCTTAATTCCTCAATTTATAAAAAATTTTTATGAAACTATGAAGCATATTCATAAAAATGCGGCGTTATAATTTCAATAGTTTATTAGTTTTCAAAAGTATAATTAATTAGTTATAAAAGTTTTACTTTAGATTTTGGATTTCTTCTTTAGAAAGTTCTGGATATTTTATTATTTTTTCAATAGGTTCGCCATCTTTTAGCATTTGTAAGGCAATTTCAATATCTCGTTCTTTTTTGCCTTCAATTTTGCCTTCAATTTTGCCTTCTTCTTTTCCTTTAAGTTCACCAACTTTATAATTTGAAACTATAATACTTTCTTCATACCGTATTTGCTCAATAAAATGCTCATAATCTTTTCTATCTTTTTCAGAAAGTTTAAGAATGTTGAGTTCTTTTTTTGCTTGTTTAAGTCCTTTGGCTTTAAATTCGTCTTTGATTTCTTCTTTTTTTAGAAAATAAATCCATTCGTCTAATGTATTTTTTGCAACATCATCAAATTGGTTTACTTTTATTACATAATATTCGGGATATATTTTTGCGATTTTTTCTGTTTGATAAAGTAATTGCTGTTCTAGTGATAGTTTTAAAATATCCTTTTTATTTAGTCCTATAAAATTGGTGGTACCGTGATAAATATAATCTTCGCCATGTCCAAGGTCAAAGTAAACAATGTTTACTGAAATTACTTTTTTGACTTGGGAATACTTCATTCCTTCTCCCATGTTTTCAATCAAATGTTTTGATGTTCCAAAAAGAATACGAAGTAAATAGTCATGCTCTCTATTGTTCTGGATTTCAATAATTATTAACTCTCCTTGAGTGTTTTTTACAAGTAAATCTACTCTTGTCAATTTATCTTCTTTATAGTCTTTGTTAGTTTCGCTTTCAAGGATACTTTCAATTTTGATATCTTCTCCTGTAAGTTCAGATAAAAAGCCTTCAAGAATACCATAGTTAGCTTTGTTTCTCAAAAGTCGTTTTACTGCCCAGTCAAATCTGATTAAGTTTTTCATTTTTATTAAAAAAAATTGTTATCAAAAGTATAAATAAATATTTAGTTATAAAAGTTTTACTTTAGATTTTCGATTGTTGTATAGATAGACCTGTTTTATGTTTATTCAACTATTGTTAAAGCTTGATTTAAAATTAAATTATTATTTTCAAAAAATAACAATGTATAATTTCCAGCAGCTAATTTTTTCAAATCTATAACTGATAATTTATTATTGATTTTTGTTTTTTCAATACTTAGTTCACGTCCGTTAATATCAATTATTTTTATTTGATAATTGCTTTGTTCTGAATTAATTCTTTCGATATAAATCTTATCTTTTGCCGGATTTGGATAAATATTAATTGATTTGTTAATTGAAATTTCATCAGCATTTACAGCAAAACCGACATTTATAAAATTTTCTTTAATCATTGTATCGTTTTCACAATCATTGCTATATGAGATTAGAGTAATTGTGTAATTACCAACAGTTGTATAAATATGATATGGATTTTGGTCAGTAGAAGTTGCACCATCGCCAAAATTCCATAAATACGAAGTTGCATTCTGTGAAAAATTTGTAAAAATTGCAACTGCCGCAGGTAAATTTATTGTAGAATCAAAAACTGAAAATTCTGAAGTAGTTAAAGGTTTCACCGTTACATAAGAATTCATTAACAAAGTATCTGTTCCTGCAACTCCAGCAGCAATTAATGTTACATTAAATGTTCCAGATGTATCATATTTTACAATGGGTTCAAAATCATTACTTAAATAAGGATTTCCTCCTTCAAAAATCCAAGAATAAGAAGTTGCGTTTTTAGTATTATTTATATAACTTATTGAATCTCCCTCACATATAATTGTATTGTCGGAGTAAAATGTAATTTCTGGAATTAAAAATGCAAATTGTCCGTCAGATGAAGTTATATTAGAAAACAATCCTGCATTATTTTCAGATTTTACAGAAAAATAATAAGTAGTTCCATTAATTAATGTTGTGGTGCATGTTGCTGTTATAGAAGTATCTAACCCTACCGGAATCCAATCGTGAATATCATTTGTTCCTGGACTTGTTCCAATAGCAAACCAATAATTTGCAATATCAGAGTTTTCGTCAGTTGATTTTGTCCAATGACCCGATAAAGTACTGATTGAATTTATAGTATCAGCATCACCAGAAAGTCCGTCATATACACTAACTATGTCTGAAGGGTCAGACCAGTCAATATTAACCATTAATGTATCTGTCTCTGAAATAACATTCAAATTATCCATAACAATTGAAGATATTTTGCATGAAGGAGTTGAAGGAGAAACATTTTGAAATCTTATATCACTCAATGTATCACCAATTGTAATATTTTGAGTATTTATTCTTGATTTATAAACTTTGAAATCATCTATATTCATATTGCAATATGTGGTTCTAAATGAAACATAATTTCCTGATTGTAATGGATTTGAATCAACCCAATAACTTGATAAAACATTATTCAGATACACTTTCATAATTCCGTTTTGAGGCTCGTAAATGTATTTTACATCAACCCATGTATCGAAAGCTAAATTGTAATAATCGTAAGTTCGTAGGTAATCAACATTGTTAATATTTTCCCAAAGCTGAATTTTCTTTTCATTAGGTTTAAACCAAATCAGATATGAATTTCCTCTCTCAACTCCTGTTGGGTCGTCTGAAAAGATATACAATCCTGCTTTTTCGGTTGTTGCAGAAGGATTATCAGGAATTCTCATTTTAAAATTATAAAAATATGCGTAATTACTATCCTGATTTACAGGAATATAAATATTCGTGTTTGAAGAAACTTCATCTGATTGAAATAGTTCATTATTAAATATATCCCACTGACCATTTGAAACTTGCCAATTAGAATCTAATACAGAATTAAAATTGTCGTTTAGAAAACCATTATTAGAATTTGCAGACCAATTAGTTCCATCAAAATCGCTTGCCAAATAAAATTCTTCATTTAATCCAAAACCACTATTATCAGAATCTGAAAATGACACATCGAAATTTGACGTTTGCCAGTTTTCAGGTAGTTGTGAAATAGTAGTTAGTGGTTGATTATCACAATTTCCACCATAACTTTTCCAGTTTGCAATCCAGCCTGATTTTGTAGTTGCATAATCGGACCAAAATTCAAAAGTAAGACTTCCTCCTGATGAAACTACTGTAAATGTGTCTTTTGTTCCGGTATAAAAAGCTATTAGTGGCGAAGCTACACTTTCTCCATCATATACCCAAAGCGTGTCGTAATTTAGTTCAATGTTCAAGTCAATGAAAAAAATACTAATTTGATTTACTCCAGTAGGCGAAATTGTAAAAGTATAACTTTCATTATCTGAATAAGTTGCATTCTCACCTCCTGAATCAACAAATTTTCCTGAACAAGCAGTAACTATCTGATTTGAAATAACTGATGTAGTAAATGAAGTTGTTGAAAAAGAAGAAGTATCATCATCACAAATAGTTGCAACCGAAATATCATATAAGGTATTGGCAGCCAATCCTGATAAATAATATTGATTTTGATTTGTTGTAATAATATTCCAATTGGAATCAATATTTCTTTTAAATTTCAAAAAATAACCATTAGAATCAGCCACTTCATCCCACTGAATTACTGAACTAAACGAAGAAATTTCAGAAACAGATAAATTTAACGGAATATCACAAGTTGGGTCTGTAATTGTAATTGAAGAAGTAACTTCACATAAATTATTATCAGTTACTGTTATTGTATAATTTCCGGCAGAAAGTCCTGTTGCTGTTTCATTTGTGCTAACAGCAGGATTCCAAATATAAGAATAGGGTTGTGTTCCACCCTGAACGGTAATATTTATCATTCCATCGTTACCACCTGCAACCGAAGGCTTTACAGAGTTATAATTAATAATTAATACAGGTGGTTCGGTAATAGTTGTTGTGCCTGTAAATTGTTGAGAATTAGCATCAGTAACTGTAACGGTGTAAATTCCTGAAGTTAAACCATTGATTGACTGAGTTGTTAATCCGTTACTCCATAAGTAGTTATATGGTGATTGTCCCGAACTTACTGTAGCAGAGGCAAAACCATTTGATAATCCGTTACAGCTAATATTATTTACAGAAATTTGAACGGCTGGAGCAATTTTATGAAACCACATTGCATCAAAAGCAAGATTTTCGCTTGCAATTCCTGTTTCGTCACCAAGATAAACACTTCCGCTTTGACCTTGCAAAAAAGGAAAAATCCCAAGCGAAACCCATACATCAGAATAAGAGTTTTGATTTATAACTACAACAGTATCACCACCATTGTAGGTAATTTTATATTTTGCACCACTTGCTGTTGCATAATTGGAAGGAATATAAGCTAATACTTCGAAGTTGCCATTTTCGGGCAATGTTGGTGTCCAGGTGACATAACAAACATCGCCTCCCGAAGCCATAGAACCTGTCCACCACATTTTTCCATTATAACCTAAAAGCTGTGAACGAAAATATCGCTGATGCGAAGGCGGCTGATTAAACATATAAAATCCATGATTGTAATATGTATCATCTATAATTGTGTCGTTATATGCAGGTTCAGCACCTCTTGCTCTAACTGTCCATGCAACATAAGCATTTCCGCTTGAGCCCGCAAGATTCTGATAACCATTATTATATCCGGGCCAATCGTAGTAAGCATTTTGTCCATCGTAACTTGGATAACCTGGAGTATTTTTATCACCGTAAGGGTCGCTGAAAATTAAAGTATGCTGGTTTAGGACATAACCTGTGGCTAAAGTTAAATGCCCTGAACTTGTCAGATAATTACAAATAGGATGAGGAAAACCTAAGTCAATTTCGTCAATAGTATTTGAATAAGCACAGGCAGTTGTCCAAAGTTGATTCGACGTTAATCCGTGGTTTTCAAGATACTGCCTCATTCTTGAATTTGGAGAATATGAGCCTGTCCACATATAACCGTAACCTCCATAAGCAGTTGTACCATAAGCATCGGCTGTTTCTTCGTAATATAATTCTCTGAAACGGTAACGGTCAGCTACATAAGAACCATAATCGTTTGTATGCGGGTCCCACGATTTTCCATGGTCAATTTCGGTAGTCCATTTTGGTAAAAGATTAAAATATGCAATTGCCATAATTGAAGTTGTGGGAGCACAAGAACCCCAGCCTGCATGAAAAGTCGGAGTATCATAAACCTGATGAACATAAGGTACACTTCCGGGAATTGTTTTAATTGCTTTATCGTTCATTAAAGTTTTGGTGTTGAAAAATTTGATATTTACATTCTGGTTTTGTTCAAATATTAATTCACTAGATGAAATTGATTTATCTGATAAACTGAATGTTGAACTGTATAATTTTCGTGTATTGTATGTATTATAATAAATTTTATTTCCCTCAACGAAAGGCTGCATTTCAAAAATATTATCAGTATTTGTAAGCTTAAAATGCTCTGTTCCATCAAATTTTGAAATATAAATATCAGAACCTTCAAACTTAAAATCGTCAACAACAGATTTTTGAAATACAATATTTTCAGAATTATCAAGCCAGTTTCCATTTGTTCCTTGTGCGATTGTAAATGTTTTATTATTATCGAATTGATAAGAATATAAAATTCCGAGCATATCAGAAAAAAGAATTTTTGTTCCATCTGGCGACCAAAACGGATATAAATAACCAACAGTGTTATCGGTAAGTTGTTTAATTTCATTTGTTTGCAAATTCAAGTACGAAAGTTGGTCGTTCATGTTATTAAAAATAACCATTTGACCATCAGGAGAAATAGGAGCAATGTTTGAATAAATTCCAAGATTGTATTGTTCGGTTTTATCACCATTAATTACAACTAAATCATTTTCAATTGTAAAAGCAATTTTTCCGTTGTTGCTAAAACTAACTTGCCCACATAATCTAACTGGATTATGCAATTCTTTTATTTTTCCTGTTGCTATTTCATAAATTGCAGGCGACTGATTACCATCAGAATAGATATGTTTATAGCCAATAAATTTTTTATCGGGAGAAACTGTGAAATATCTTCCGCAACCGGCAGATTGAATTATAACACTTTTAATTCCATTTTTCAGCAAAAAAATTGACGAAGCATAATTATCGGTAAAAATAAAACCATCGTTTATTTTATGAAAATCAACATAATATCCATCTTCTTCGGCTTTATAGGCATCAAAATTTGTTTGAGATAAAATGTTTGATGTGAAAGTTACACAGATTAATAAAAGGTAAAAATATTTCATATTTTAATTTTTTAGGATTAGTAAAAATACGAAATTATTTTTGGGATTTGAAAATAGTATGATTTTATTGATGTTGTCAGATAGCTTGCCCCGAATTTATTTCGGGGTTCAATTGTTAAAATAATATAACCAACTATTGAGAACTTACAATCTGTGAAAGAAATCTGTGAAAATTTGCGTAATCTTCCGATGAAAAATCGGGACAAGTCGTGGCAAAAAAAATCATAATAAACAGCGTAAATCAGCGTCTAATAAAAATATGAAATTCAAGATTTTAATAATTCCAAATAATATGTTTTAATAACTCATTGCATATTATTTTTGATAATAATTTATAAAAAGTTTTCTTTGCATTATTAAATAATTAAAATTATGGGACTAATAGTTGTTGGAAGCGTTGCATTTGACGCAATTGAAACACCTTACGGAAAAACAGGTAAAATACTTGGCGGTGCCGGAACATTTATAAGCTTATCATCATCGTATTTTAATATATCTCCAAAATTAATTTCGGTTGTTGGTGGAGATTTTCCTGATGAATACATAAACTTACTAAAAAAACATAATGTAAATACAGAAGGTCTTCAGCTCAAATCTGATAAAAAAACCTTTTTCTGGTCAGGTAAATATCACGACGATATGAATAACCGAGATACATTAATTACTGAATTAAATGTATTGGGAGAGTTCAACCCTGTTGTTCCTGAGTCATATCAAGGGGCAAGTGTTGTTATGCTTGGAAATTTATCTCCTGATGTACAACGAAAAGTAATTGAACAATTAAAAGTTCGTCCGGCTGTTATTGTTATGGATACAATGAATTTTTGGATGAATATTGCACACGAAGAGTTATTACGAACTATAAAAATGGTTGATGTTTTAACGTTAAACGACGAAGAAGCTCGTCAGCTATCAGGCGAAAAATCATTAGCACTTGCTGCAAAAAAAATTCTTGATATGGGACCTAAATATTTGATTATCAAAAAAGGTGAACATGGCGCATTATTGTTCGATAAAAATAAAATCTTTTTTGCTCCGGCATTACCATTAGAAATTGTTTTTGACCCAACCGGAGCCGGAGATACTTTTGCCGGTGGATTTTCGGGTTATTTAGCTAAAACTCAAGATTTTTCTTTCAATAATATGAAAAAAGCTGTAGTTTATGGTTCTGCAATGGCTTCGTTTTGTGTTGAAAAATTTGGAACTGATAATCTAGTTGAACTTACTGATAAAATTATTAACGAAAGAGTTGAAAAATTTGCGGAACTAATTAGGTTCTAACTTTATAAAGGTAGTAGTAATCGGTTAGATGTAATCAGTATAAAGTATTCAAAAATTGAAAACAACAAAAAATGAAACTTTTTACATATTTATTAATTTTTATTTTGATTCAAACCTCAGATTTAAAGCTTATTTCGAGTTTTAAAATTCTTGATAAAAATTTCGTTACCGATAATTTCGACAATGTTTATTCTTTTTCTGAAAATACTTTGAATAAATATTCCATTGATGGTACAATAAACTCTTCATTTACAAATCATTTTCTAGGCAAAATTAGTTCAGTTGATGTTACCGACCCACTAAGAATTTTGGTTTATTACAAAGAATATAATCAAATACAGTTTCTTGATAATAATCTTGTCGAATTAAAAAGCCCAATTGCACTCGACGAAATAGGAATTCTTGCTTCAGAAACAGTTTGCTCCTCAAACGATGGAGGATTTTGGGTTTACGATAGTGCTTCGGAGCAATTAAAATATTTTAATAAGAATCTCGAAAATTCAAATAAAAGTTCAAGAATTTCTGAAAAATCAGGTAAAAAGCCACTTAAACTAGTCGAGAAAAACGATTTTCTATTTTTACTTTTTCCCGATAATGAATTGTTAATATTTGATAAATTTGGCACTTACATTAAAAAAACGTCAATAACAAACAACGATTTTCAGATTGTAAACCACAGAATTAATTATTTAAAAAATAATACATTAATAAGATACGACTTTACATTGTTTGCAGAAGATTCCTTAACTTTTCCCGAAGAAATAAAAATCGAAAAACTTAGAATCGAAAACGATAAAGCATTTGTTTTCAACAATAATACAATAAATGTTTATAAACTGCTCATTAAATTTTAGCTTTTTTTTTGCCATGCTAAAGATTTTATCATTATTTTGAGAAAAAATTAATAAATCGTATAAATTATGCACATTGCAGTAGCAGGAAACATTGGTTCAGGAAAAACAACTTTAACTGAATTATTATCAAAACATTACGGATGGGAATCGCATTACGAGGATGTTGACGATAATCCATAT
>MENC01000052.1:8483-17055 GCA_001768155.1 Bacteroidetes bacterium GWA2_30_7 | reverse complement strand
GCTGTTCGCCGATTAAAGTGGCACGTGAGCTGGGTTCAGAACGTCGTGAGACAGTTCGGTCCCTATCTGTGGTGGGCGTAGGAGATTTGAGAGGTCCTGACTCTAGTACGAGAGGACCGAGTTGGACAAACCTCTAGTGTACCTGTTGTGGCGCCAGCTGCATCGCAGGGTAGCTAAGTTTGGACGGGATAAGCACTGAAAGCATCTAAGTGCGAAGCCTCCCTCAAGATGAGATCTCCTTTAAGGGTCGTCGAAGACTACGACGTTGATAGGCAGTATGTGTAAAGACAGTAATGTCAAAGCTGAGCTGTACTAATTACCCGTAAACTTACTTTCTGTAAATTTTGAAATTTTACTTTTAAACTTATTACAATACGTTAAATATTATTGCTAATCACAAAGATCTTAAGGTGACTATAGCGATAGGGTTCCACCTCTTCCCATTCCGAACAGAGAAGTTAAGCCTATCAGCGCCAATGGTACTACTAAGGTGGGAGAGTAGGTCGTCGCCGACTTTTAAAAAGCTTCAATTCTATTATTAGTTTTGGAGCTTTTTTTTTAAAATTTAGTTAATTTGAAAAACACACTTTTCATATTATTATTTTTCCAGAATTTTATTTCTTATTCAAATCATAATCCTGACTCATCTAAAATAATAATTTCAGCATGGAAGTTTTTTGATTTTCCAGATTCCATTATTAACATTGATGTCGATACTTCATTAGAGAATTATAATTTATTTCCTGAATATTTTAAAATTAATCCTTTTTATTCAAAAATTGGAAATGTTGGAAGAGGTGGTATTTCTAAAGATTTAGATTATATTAATTTTTATAATGATTTTTTCCCTTTTAATCAGTATAATGATGATTTATTTTCTACATCAAATTGTACATTTTATAATACAAAAAAGCAATATTCTAATATAAATTATAATAAAGGTGCTAAAAAAGAAGGCTCTATTTCAATTTTTCATACTCAAAATATTAATTCTAAATTTAATGTGGGTGTAAAATATTTAGTTAATTCTTCAAATGGGAACTTTAAACAGCAAAAGACTAAATCTGGTCAGCTCTCTTTTTTTTCAAGTTATAATGGGTTAAGATATGTTTCGTATTTTAATTTAGTATATAATAAATTTACTATTTCTGAAAATGGAGGTATTGAAAATGATTCTGTTTTTGAAGATAATTTATTAAAACCTGCGTTTATTAATGTGAATTTGAATTTTGCTACAAATAAATTTAAAAATTTTGGCTTATTTTATTCACATGAATATAAGTTTGGAAAGAAAATTATATATCAATTCAGAGATAGCACCTTAAAGGATACGTCAGCAATTAATACTATCAAATATATTAATCATAAGGCTAGTATTGAACATATTTTTGAATATAATAATTATTATAAATTATATACTGATGAGAAAAATAGCAGTTTTTATAATAGCAGCTATCAACACTTATATGATTTAGAAAATGATAGTGTAATTCAATTTGTAGATTATAATTCTACAAATTTTATTAATTTGAAGGAAACTTATGATTCGATATATTTTAAAAATATTCAAAATACGTTTCTTTTAAAAATCATTGACAATAAGGTTTTTAATACTGGATTAAGATTGTATTTAAGAAATAGTCTAAAGAAAAATTATATATTTGATTTTGATACAATTTATACAACAAACTGTGTTGGATTTAACTTATATAAGCTTTATGGCAAGAAATTTAGCTGGTCATTTGGAGCAGAGTACTATATAGACGGATATAATAAATATAATTTATCACTAAAAACTAATGAGCGTATAAAATTCAATATAAATAACGGGATTGAATTAAATGCTTCGTTAAATAGATTAAATCCTTCATTTTTTGAGAATAACTATATGTCGAACCATTTTAAATGGGATAGTACATTTTTAAGTAAAGATGAAACTAAATATCAAATTGGTTATTATAACAATAAGAATAACCTAAATATTGGTGTTAAAGGATTTATATTCGATAACTTTATTTATTTTGATGAGATTGGCTATCCTCGCCAGAATACTTCAACTTTTAATGTTTATAGTTTTTATTTAAACAAAAAAATTAAGTTTAGAAACTTTGTGAGTATAAATAAGGTTGTTTATCAAATGAATGATAATGATTATGTTTTAAGAATTCCTAAAATAATGTTTTTTACTTCAAATTATTATCAATTTGCTTTATTTAAAAAAGTTTTAAAGCTACAAATAGGTTTTGACCTAAATTATAATTCAAAATATTATATATATTCTTATATTCCTGCAACAGCTGTTTTTAATATACAAAATGAAAGAGAAATTGGGAATTACCCAATTATAGATATTTTCTTAAATATGCATCTTAAAAGAGCTAGAATTTATATAAAACTTGACCATGTTAATAGTGGTATGATGAGCAATGATTATTTTTCGTTCTTGCATTATCCTATTTATGGCAGAACATTGAAGATAGGGATATCATGGAATTTTTATGACTAAATTCAAAAGATTAGTATGTTATATACCGATATTCGTCAAAACTATTACTCAATAAGCAACCAATCGGTATAGTTATTCGTATTTATTTAAAATAATCCTGTGTTTAAATTAATTAGTCATATTATTTTTTGTATTTTATTTTTTTACTCGTGTAGAAATATTGAGGAAAAAAATGTTATTTCTTTGAAAGATGATTTTAATTCTATTATTGATGATAATACATTAATTGCTATTACTCAAAATAATTCAACAGATTATTTTATATATAAAGGTGAACCAATGGGTTTTCAATATGAACTTTTAAAGATATTTTCAGAAAAATTAAAATTAAAGCTTGAAGTTAATGTTGAAAATGATATAAATAAAATGTTTTCTTCATTAAATAATTCTGAGTGTGATATTATTGCTTTGAACCTGACAAACACTAAAGAAAGAAAAAAGTTAATTAACTTTACTGTTCCAATAATTCAAACTCGCCAAGTATTAGTTCAAAGAAAACCAGATAAATGGCAACAATTATCAAATAAAGCAATTGATAAACAGATTATTAGAAATGTATTAGATTTGGCAAATAAAACTATTTATGTTCAAGGTGGTGCGGTTTATATATCAAGGCTTAGAACTTTGTCAGATGAAATTGGGGACACAATTTATATTAAAGAAATTGAGGATATTGATACAGAAGAAATAATCAGCATGGTATCGAATGGTGAAATTGATTATACTGTATGTGATGAAAATGTAGGTTTAATTAATCAAACATATCACCAAAATATTGATATAAAAACACCTATTAGTTTTAACCAGAATATTGGGTGGGGTGTCAGAAAAAATTCGGAGCAATTGTTAGATACTTTAAATAAATGGCTAGTAGATTTTAAAAAAACAAAAAAATATAAGGAATTATATAATAAGTATTTCCGACATGTTAAAGGAGTTGGATATTCAAATACTAATTACCACTCAAAAAAAACCGGTAAAGTTTCGGAGTATGATGACTTGATAAAAATTCAAAGCAAAATTATTAACTGGGACTGGAAATTACTTGCTTCATTAATTTATCAAGAATCAAAATTTATTCCTGATTTAAAATCTTGGACAGGAGCTTTTGGAATTATGCAATTAATCCCTTCTACTGCTGAAAGATATGGTATTGATACATGCTCTACGTTAGAAGAAAATTTAGAAGCTGGTACGAAATATATAAAATGGATTGAAGAACAATTGGAAGATATTGAAGATGATAATCAGAGAATCAAGTTTACTCTAGCTTCTTACAATGTTGGCTTAGGACATGTTTTGGATGCTAGAAGATTGGCTGAAAAAAATGGAAAAAATCCAAATCAATGGGATGATAATGTTGATTATTTTCTACTTCATAAATCGAATCCAAAATTTTACAGAGATTCTGTTGTCAAGCATGGGTACTGTAGGGGTGAGGAACCGTACAATTATGTAACTTCAATAATCGAAAGATTCGAGCATTATAAAAATGTGATTAAGGAAAAGTAATTGTTCTTTTTATAACCTCAAGAAACTCGCTAATAATCATAGCTGTTGCTCCCCAAACATTATTGTTTTTTACTTTATAATATGGTGCAATTATTTCTAAATTATTTGTAAAAAATTGCATTTGAGAAATATTTTTTGAATTTAATAGAGATTCTATATTAACTTCAATAGCTTCAACAACTTCATTGTGATTAAGTTTGTAATTTATCTTTTCCATCGCTAACCCGATTACCGGACAAATACAAATATCGCTAATAGGAACATAAAGTGTAGTCAACGAACCAATTATTTCGATTTTATTAATATTAATTCCGATTTCTTCATTTGCCTCTCTAAGAGCAGTATGATAAATGTTTTTATCAGTTTTTTCTACTTTTCCGCCAGGGAAACTAATCTGCCCACTATGTGCACCATCATATTCAGTGCGTTTAATTAGAACAGTTTTTATTGCTTTTTTTTGAATTAAAATTGTTATAAGAACTGCAGCTTTTTTAGTTAATTCATTTGGAATTTGAGATTCAAAATGTGGGTTTCTAACATTTGGCGACATTTTGAGTTGAGCCTCAATACCAGGAAGTAAATTTGAAGATAAATTTTTCCGGAGATTTGTAACAAAAGAATTAATGTCGGCAATCATTTTCTAAATTTTCTAACAAACTCTTCAACTTCTGGAACTCCTCCTTGATAAACTAAATATCCATTATATGGTTCACGTTTAGTAATTTCATCGTTAACTGGTGTTAGCATTATGCGATTAACTTCATCGTAATCACTTGTTTGACCTAAAGCCCATCCTAATTTTATATAAGCTGATTCAGGAAGCATATTTTCGGCAGGAACAACTCCAAGCGACATTAAATCACGTCCGGTATCGTACACAAACATGTGTGCAAAACCCCATAATGTTTGAACAGTCATATACATATGAACTCCTTTTTCTTTAGCTCTTTTTATTGCCGGATATAAGGGTTTGTTTACATGCCCTAATCCGGTTCCTGCAATAATAATTCCTTTATAACCATTGTTGGTTAAAGAGTCTATTATGTCGGGTCGCATATTTGGATAATAGTAAACTATTGCAACTTTTTCTTCAAAATAAGGCAAAATTGTAACTTTTCTGTCTTTACGACGGTGATTATAGTTGGGTTTAAGCATTTTTACTCCATCTTTTTTACTTACGGTAGCTAATGGAATATCTCCAAGAGTTCTAAATGTTGACCTGTATGAAGAGTGCATTTTTCTAACTCTGGTTCCACGATGTAAAAAACCATATTCGTCAGAAGTTGGACCAAACATACAAATCATAACTTCTGCAATATCAGAGTGTCCTGCCGTATATGCAGCATGAATTAAATTTAAAGCTGCGTCAGAAGAAGGTCTGTCGGAAGAGCGTTGAGAGCCAACTAAAACAATTGGAACAGGAGAGTTTTGAATCATATATGTTAATGCAGCAGCTGTATGTGATAATGTATCTGTACCATGTCCGATAATTATGCCTTCAGCACCATTTTCAATTTCTTTACCAATTGCAATTGCAAGGGCTTTATATTGCTCTGGTCCCATATTTTCGCTAAAAACTGCAAATAATTTTTCTGTTGATAAATTACAAATATCTGCAAGCTCAGGAACCGCTCCATAAAGTTCACCGGGAGTAAAAGCCGGAATAACTGCTCCAGTTCTATAATCTAATCTCGAAGCAATAGTTCCGCCTGTTCCAATCAATTTTACTTTAGGCAAACCTTCAGTATAAGGAAATTCTTTTTCAGGAATTTTGTAATTAGCCTTTTTATAACCAACTTCCTTCATTTTAAGAATAGTTGTAATATCTAAACCAATATTATAACCAGTAATGATTTTTAAGACAATGTGTTGGTCATCGTCGTTTTCGGAACGAGGAAGAATAGTTCCTTTAAACTCACCTCTTGTTGTATCAATTTCGGCTTGTCCCCATACTCTTACATTATATTTTGTCAAGACCTGTAGGGCATCACCTTTATATCCTTGAAAAAAATCTTCTGCCATATTTTTAAATTATTTGTCGCAATAATATTAGTAAAAAAGATTTTAAAAAACGGATAAGTAATTAAAAAACATTTTATGAAAGTTTATTATAATGCTTTTTATATGACATATTTCAGATTATATGATGATTAAGAAATATATACAGATACGAAAGAGTTAATATTTACTTCTAAATGAATAAAAAGTTTTTTCTCATAAATATTTTTTCTAAATTTGCATCCGAATTGTCCGATGGTGTAATTGGCAACACAGCAGATTTTGGTTCTGTCGTTCCAGGTTCGAGTCCTGGTCGGACAACAATAAGCCCTCTAATGAGGGCTTTTTTCTTTTTAAATTATCTACAATATAATTTTTTAGATTGTCTTTTCTGTTTATTTATAGAACTTCGTAATGTATAAGCATAAAAAATACATTGAAGATATATTCTTCAATGTAGTACTATTAAAATTAAAGTTATATATTAAACTTTAACTGTAGGTTGTTCGGTGCTAATTTGTCCATATGCTGGACATTTCTCATGACTTTTGCAAGAATATAGAACAGTACTTAATACTACAACTATTAAAAATATGTAAATCTGTTTTTTCATTATGTTTAAATTTTCTTTTACTTTTCTTTATACTCTTAATATTAAACAAAGTTACCAAATTTTAAAACTAAAATAAAATTTTTTTTATAATATTATGTAAAATGTTGATAAATCTATCATTATTAAAGACTATAAAATTTATATTATAAAAATATTAATACTTATTCAATTAAAATGTTAAATAAATTAAAAAAAAATGTTTAAAAAAAATAATTTTCTAACATTAATTATATTATTTTGAATTTTAGTATATAAAAATATGAATATGAACGATTTATTTTTAAGCCATAAGACTATAAGAAAGTACAATGAACAGAAAATTGATAAAATCACTTTAGATAAAATATTAAATGCAGGTATAAGAGCATCAACAACTGGAAATATGCAGGTTTACAGCATTATTGTTTCAACCGAAAAAGATATTAAGCAATCACTTTGGGAGTGCCATTTTAAGCAAAATATGGTTTTGCAAGCTCCTGTAATATTGACATTTTGTGCAGATTTTAACCGATTTAATAAATGGTGTGATTATAGAAAAGCAAATCCAGGTTATGATAATTTTCTTTCTTTTTATACTGCTTCGATAGATGCTTTATTAGTTGCTCAAAATGTTGCTTTAGCGGCAGAAAATGAGGAACTTGGAATTTGCTATCTCGGGACAACTACTTATAATGCAAATAAAATTATTGAAATTTTGAAATTGCCAAAATATGTAGTTCCAGTTACAACTTTAGTAGTTGGTTATCCTGACGAAAATCCATCGTTAACAGATAGACTTCCATTATCAGGTGTTGTTCATTATGAGCAATATCACGATTATTCAGAGAAATTAATTAACGAAATATATTCTGAGAAAGAATCTCTTTCTCAAACAAAAGATTTAATTGCACAAAATCAAACAGAAAATTTAGCACAAATTTTTACTCAAAAGCGATATACAAAAAAGGATAATGTATTATTTTCTAAAGCTTTTTTGAAAGTTATTGAAGAACAGGGCTTTATGAACAATGCTTTGTAGAGTTTTCAATTTTATAAAATAATGTATTCAGAATTAATTAGATGGTTCGAAAATCATCTTCAACCATGTTTTTGGAAAAAACATTTTGGAGTGGAATGTTTTGGTTGTGGAATGCAACGCTCTTTTGTTGAATTATTAAAAGGAAATATTATAGAAAGTTTAAAGCTTTATCCTGCATTAATTCCTATAATTTTTTTGTTTTCATTTCTTTTTCTGCATGTGATATTTAAATATAAAAATGGAGCTTTTATATTAAAAATTTCCTTTATTTTTACAATAATAATTATTGTTACGAATTTCATTTTCAAACTTATTTATTCAAATAATTTATAATTATGGAAAATATTAATGATACTTCGGGTGAATCTGCTCTAAATAACTGTAATAAGGTTGCTATACCAAGTTCAACAGGAGTTTTAGTAATGGGCATAATATCTATCTCAACATGTTTTTGTTATGGAATCCCTGGTTTGGTTTTAGGTATAATTTCGTTATCGCTTGCAGGGAAAGGTAAACGTTTATATAAAGCTAATCCACAGTTATATACCGACTCTTCATATAAAAATCTAAAGGCAGGCCTGATATGTGCAATAATTGGTACATCGCTTTCAGGTTTATTTTTGTTGATTATGCTGATTTACATTTTTGTAGTAGGTCTTGCAATTACTTCTTTACTTGACCCTGGTATTTGGTTATAATATAATGAAATTTAGCGAATTACATACTGCATTTATTGAACTTGGAAGGGTTTTAAACAATTATTTGAATTATAAAAATTCAAACAATAAATATTTTTCATTACTTGATTCTGCTATCCAAAAAGCTGAAAATTATAATCCATGGTTTACAAAGGAAAATATTTTAAATTCTTTAAAAGGAGTACAGACCTTAATTAATGATGAAGCATTCTTAAATATCGCTGAAT
>MENC01000052.1:0-8463 GCA_001768155.1 Bacteroidetes bacterium GWA2_30_7 | reverse complement strand
TTTTATTTGTGTCTTAATTTCAGGAAATAATTTTATCGGAAAACAATCTTCAAAAGATAATGTGCTATTAATTAGCTTATTTCAGATTCTTTGTGATATAAATCCTGATTTTAAAAAAATTGTGAGGTTTGAAGAAAATTTAATGAAAGAATTTGATGCGGTTATAGCAACAGGAAGTAATAATACATCAAAATATTTTGAATATTATTTTAGCAAATATCCAAATATTATAAGAAAAAACAGAAATTCTATTGCTGTATTATCAGGAAAAGAAACTAAAAATGAGCTAATTGGACTAACCGATGATGTGTTGATGTATTTTGGACTTGGATGTCGAAATGTTTCAAAAATATATTTACCGCGTAATTTTCAAGCAACTAATTTATACGAATATTTCGAAAGATATAATCATTATAATGCTCATAATAAATACTTTAATAATTACGAATATAATAGAGCAATATTTTTAGTAAACAGAGTTGAGCATTTCGATAATGGATATTTAATTTTAAAAGAAGATATAAACATTGCATCTCCAATTTCTGTTCTGTATTATGAGTATTACAACGATGTTAATTCAGTAAAAAATTTCATAGAAAATAATTCAGAAAAAATTCAATGTGTTGTTTCAAATCTTGATATTTTTGAAAAAAGATTTAATTTTGGAAGTGCTCAGTATCCCGGATTTTTAGATTTTTCGGATAATGTTGATACAATTGAATTTTTATTAAACCTATAAAGTATGAGTAAGATTTTGTGTTTTAGGATGATATCTAACGAAGATAAAAAATTCTTCAGAGATATTAATATTGAAGAAAGCAGTACTTTTTTTGATTTGCATATTGCAATTCAAGACGAAGTTGGATTTGATAAAGCTCAGTTGGCTTCATTTTTTATAACCGACGAAAAATGGCAAAAAAAACATGAAATTTCACTTTTAGAAATGAAAGGCGGTAAGGGCGACATTCCATTAATTATGGACGAAACACTTATTGCAGAGCATATTAAAGAGTTAAAGCAAAAATTAATATATGTTTTTGATTTTTTCTCAGCGAGAGCCTTTTTTCTTGAGTTTGTTGAAGTTAAAGATAAAATTCGACATAAAAAATATCCACACTGTTCAAATGGATTTGGAGAACCACCTGCACAAATAAAATTTGAAAGAGGAAGCAAAAAAAATAATTTTTTGTTTGAAGAAGAAGAACCTGCTAATGATGACGAATTTGACGAAGATGAATTAGACCTTAATGGTGAAATGTCAGAAGAGGATGAAGAAAAAGCTGGAGGAGAAGATGGTGAAAATGATGAATTTAGTTCAGAAGAGGAGAGTTCTGATAATGAAGAATATTAATCAATATTCAGATTCCATTAATAACTAAAATGCCAAAAACTTTAATTGTAATACTAGGACCAACAGCTGTTGGCAAAACTGATATTAGTCTAAGTTTAGCAAAAAAAATCAATACAGAAATAATTTCGTGTGATTCTCGTCAGTTTTATCGTGAATTGAATATTGGAACTGCAAAGCCATCTGAAAACCAACTAAATGAAGTAAAACATCATTTTATTGGACATATTTCAATCCATGATTATTATAATGTAAGCAAATTCGAAATTGAAGCTTTGAAAAAAATAAATGAGCTTTTTAAGATTTCGGATTATGCAATAATGGTTGGTGGTTCAGGGCTTTACATTGATGCCGTTTGTCAAGGAATTGACGATTTGCCCGAAATTGATAAAAGTCTTAGAGAACAAATTCTTGAAAGATTTGAAAAAGAAGGAATAGAAAGCCTTAGAATTGAGTTAAAAAGACTTGACCCTGAGTATTATGCAATAGTTGATTTGAAAAATAAAAACCGCATGTTAAGAGCTGTAGAAACAACTTTGCAAACTGGTAAACCTTTCTCTTCATTCAGAACAAGTACGAAATTTAAACGAGACTTTAATATTATTAAAATAGGGCTTAATTTCGATAGAGATGTATTATACAATAAAATTAACTTACGTGTTGATTTGATGGTAGAAAATGGTCTTGTAGAAGAAGCCAAAGAATTTTTCAAAAATAAAAATCTTAATGCCTTAAATACTGTTGGTTACAAAGAATTGTTCGGTTATTTCGAAAACGACTATACTTTAGAAAAAGCCATTGAACTTATTAAACGAAATTCTCGCCATTATGCAAAAAAACAGTTAACCTGGTTTGGTCGTTATAATGATATTAATTGGTTCAATCCGAATGACTTTGATGAAATACTTCGATTTTTAAAATTATAAGGTTTGGTAATAAGAATTAATTGATGTTCAGTAATTTGTAACATCAACCTTCAAATCCATTTCTTTAATATTCATAAGTAAATTTTCCTTCAAACGAATATACTTTGCAAATAACTGTTTTGTTTTGTGGATGACGAACATTATTGGCAAAAAACCTTAATGGTTTACTTATCTCCTGACTACAAGTTTCATTAGCCGGATTATGTTTTAAATAAAGTGTTGCCTGAACCGGAAGACTTTTTGCATACATCTGATTAAACAAAAGTTCAAAATTATGTTCTCCACAACCTCCTTTGTATGTAACATTAATTTCAAAAATGCCATCAGTTAAAACTACCGAATTTATTGTATAATCAAGCTTTTCGGGCAAAGTATATTCTTTTTCAATTTTTATTTGCTTTATAACCTCTTCTTTTGTTTTGGTGTTTTTCAATTTTTCATTGGTTTTAGAATTTTTCGATTTTTTAGAGCCTGAACAAGAGGCTAATGTAGTGATTAATAGAAAAATATTAACTAAAAGTATAATGTTTCTCATAAAAGAATTTTTTGTGAAGTTAAAAATTTTAAAGCAAACAAGAATTGTAAGAAATAAAAAAGATTAAATAATTATTTTGTTAAAATTAGACAATTAATATTGCTTTTGAAACTAAATGATATATATTTGGAGGAAATACGGCATATTATTCTTTAATTATGCCAATAAATGACTACAAATGATAAAAATTGATGAAATAAAAGTAAAAGGATTTAAGAATATTAAATCTGCTGAATTAAAGTTAAATAATTTTAATGTAATAATTGGTGCAAATAATTCGGGAAAATCAAATTTTATTCAGGTAATTTCTTTTTTAAATTATATAATAAACTCTGCTTCTGATGATTTGGAAGCAAATTTTAAAAAAGGTTTTAACTCAACTTTTTTCAATGAAATTATACCAAGACAGAAAAACTCAAGAATAATAGATTTATTAAATTTAGAAGATAGTTCAGGTTTAATTGAAATTGAATTAATTTTTTCAAATTCAAATACAAATAGGTTATTCACTTATGTGTTACAAATAAAATGGATTGATGAATTTTTTGAAAAGCATTATAAAATTAATTACGAAAGTTTATCTGTAAAGGAATCAAATAAACCTGGAGTTAAAAATAATATTTTTAATAGACAACATGAAATTGTAAAATATGGTAATGAATTTTCTAAAATGGCTGTTATTCAAAAGGTTCCATCACATTTTAGTGTAATTAGATTATTGAAAATAATTTCAGATATAAATGAAGGTTACAAAGATGCAATAGATTCTTTGAATGAAATAATAAAAACCCCTATCTTTTATTTTTCTCATATTGAATTATTAAAATCAGAAAAGGAAAGAGTAAATTCCTTTAATGGCAGAGTTGTATCTTTTGAATTAGAAAATGAGATTATCAAATTAGAAAATAATGGAAAATGGGATATTTATAAAAATGCATTAAAAGATATTTTAAATATCGAAGATATTGGAATTCAAAAGAATCATGAAGATAAAAGTGATAAAATGCCATTAAATAAATTATTATTTTTTATTCATAATGATACAATTAAATTTTTAAATCAATTTTCTGATGGTACAATTCTAATTATAGCATTAATTACCAAAATTCTATCAAACAAAAATCCACTTTTTTTAATTGAAGAACCTGAAAATTCAATACATCCAAAAGCATTAGTTGATTTAATAGCATTTATTAAAAGTTATTCTGAAAATACTCAGTTTATTATCACAACTCATTCAATTACACTGCTTAATAAAACTAAGATGGATGACATTATTGCAAGCAGCATTATGGAAGACGGTTTTTGCGAACTTTATAATATTTCGAGCAGAAAAGACTTAAAAAACAAGTTAAAACGTTCAAAAGTAAATTTTAGCGATGAGTTATTTTTCTCATTAGAAGATAAAAACGAGTTTGAATAAAATGACAAAAAAAATTAATCCAAATTCGCTTTTGATTTTATATGAAGGAGAAACTGAAGGAGAGTTTTATAAATTAGTTTTTGAAAAGTTTATTCCTCCAAGAAAAATTAAAATTAATTATTCAAACTTAAAAGGTGTTTATAACATTACTAAAAAAGTTGAAAGTAAAATTGAATCATATCTGCTAAATGCCACATTTATAACTTGTAACCACATACATATTTTTGTCGCATATGATAGAGAAGGGACAAGAGAAAAAGAATCTTTATTAGATATTGAATATTTAAAAAGTGAATTTTTATATAAAAAGTCAAGAATAGCTTCTATTAATGAAATTGTTGCCACCCAAGATTTAGAAAGCTGGTTTTTTCACGATTTGGAAGGGATTTACAAATTTTTAAAAGTGCCCGAAAATCAAAAAAACTATAAAGCTTACATTAATGTTGAAGCAACAAACAATACAATTTTATCTGCACTTTTTCATAAGTTCAACAAACATTATCAAAAAGGAAAACGAGCACAAGGCTTTATTAGCCAATTAGATATTGATAAGATAGTTTGTAATGTTAAAGAGTTGAATGATGCTATACAAATAATCAAAAGTTATCTCTAAATTCTATTTTTTAAACTTCTCGTCATAAAGTTTTTGCAATCCAAACATTTCGTCGCGGAGTTTAGCTGCTTCGCTAAAATTCAAATCCTTAGCAGCATTGTCCATTGAGGTTTTTACTTTAGAAATTGCTTTTAAAAGAGCATCTTTGCTCATATACATAACCACAGGGTCGGCAGCATAATTTATTGTTTCTGATTCAACATAAGCTTTTGGAGCCGATTTTTCTCTCATCGAATTTAGTGTATTTGAATTTGCTTTAATTATTTGAGTAGGAGTAATGTTGTTTTCAGCGTTATATTTTAACTGCCTTTCGCGTCTGCGGTTTGTTTCGTCAATTGTACGTTGCATCGAACCTGTAATTTTATCAGCGTACATAATAACTTTCCCATTTATATTTCTTGCTGCTCTTCCGGCAGTTTGAGTAAGCGAACGTTCCGAACGCAAAAAACCCTCCTTGTCGGCATCTAAAATTGCAACTAACGAAACTTCCGGTAAATCAAGACCTTCACGAAGCAAATTTACTCCAATTAAAACGTCAAAAGTTCCTTTTCTGAGACCATCTAAAATTTCGACTCTGTCAAGAGTTTCAACATCTGAATGAATATATCGGCATTTTATATTAATGTTTATTAGATATTTAGAAAGTTCTTCAGCCATTCTTTTTGTTAAAGTTGTTACCAGTATTCGTTCATTATTAGTTGTTCTGATTTTAATTTGAGCAATTAAATCATCAATTTGATTTAAAGTTGGTTTTATTTCAATTGTTGGGTCGAGCAAACCTGTTGGTCTTATAACTTGGTCAACAACAACTCCTTCGCATTTTGCAAGTTCAAAATCGGCAGGAGTTGCACTTACAAAAATTGTTTGTTTTATTAACAAATCAAATTCTTCAAATTTTAATGGTCTGTTATCAAGTGCTGCCGGTAATCTGAAACCGTAGTCAACCAAATTGTCTTTACGAGAACGGTCGCCACCATACATTGCACGAATTTGAGGAATTGTAACGTGGCTTTCGTCAATTACCATAATTAAATCTTTTGGGAAATAATCAAGTAAACAAAATGGTCGTGAACCTGGATTTCTACCATCGAAATATCTCGAATAATTTTCTATACCGGAGCAATGTCCAAGTTCTTTAATCATTTCTAAATCATAAGTTACGCGGTCTTCAATTCGTTTAGCTTCAAGATGTTTTCCTATTGATTTAAAATAATTTATTTGCTTTAATAAATCGTCCTGAATCATTCTCACGGCTGAGTGCATTCGCTCTTTTGTTGTAACAAAAATATTAGCAGGATAAATTATAGCTTGTTCTAAATCAGTAATTTTACTTCCATTTATTGGGTTAAATGAATAAATTTCTTCAACTTCATCGCCAAACGAAATAATTCTGTAAGCAATATCGCTGTAAGCCAAAAAAACATCAACCGAATCGCCTTTAACTCTGAATGTTCCATTCTTTAGTTCGTAATCGTTTCTTGAATACATGCTGTCAACTAATTGACGAAGAAATTTGTTTCTTGAAATTTTTTGTCCAACTCCAACTGTAATAACATTACTATGAAAATCTTCGGGATTTCCGATTCCATAAATACACGAAACCGAACTTACTACAATTACATCTCTACGTCCTGATAATAAGGATGATGTGGCACTTAATCTTAATTTTTCGATTTCAGAATTTATAGATAAATCTTTTTCGATATAAGTATTTGTAACCGGTAAATATGCTTCGGGCTGATAATAATCGTAATACGAAACAAAATACTCAACTGCATTTTCAGGAAAAAAACTTTTAAACTCGCCATAAAGCTGTGCTGCAAGAGTTTTGTTATGACTTAAAACCAAAGTAGGTCTTTGTACATTTTGAATAACATTAGCAATTGTGAAGGTTTTTCCAGAACCGGTAACACCAAGTAAAGTTTGAAATTTTTCGCCCGACTCTATACATTTCGAAAGTTGAGCAATAGCTTCAGGCTGGTCGCCGGTGGGTTTGTAATCTGAAACTAATTTAAAGGGCATTTTTTTTTGTAAAGTTAGATTAAAAGATTGTAAATTTTTAATGAATGAAAAAATATGAAAAAATTCTGAATATCTAATTCATATTAAGTCGGATTAATTTAGTAATTTTGTTTAATATCTTTTGAAAAAAAAGTTTTTTTGTTAAAAAAATATGAATGGATATAGCAATTTCAAAAAATGGAGTTCCTATTAGAATGACAACTGAAAGATGGCAACACATAACAATTGGACATCCGGATTTGGCAGATTATTATTACGAAATACTCGAAACAATAGAAAATCCTGAAATAATATTTGAAGGAAGCTATGATGCAAAAATAGCAATTAAGAAATTTCAGGAAAGGGACAGTAAATTTGTGATTGTAGTTTATAAAGAAATTAACGCTTCGGATGGATTTGGAGTTACTGCATATTTTTCTACAAAAATACAAGAATTTAAAAATAAAAAATTATTATGGAAATATCAGAATTAAACGAGATTAAAAATGTTCTTCCTTACTTTTTGAAGCACAAATCTGTTTGGTCTTCTTATGACGGTGAAGCAGATGTTCTGTATTTACATTTTAAAAAACCAAACAATGCAGATAATTCTGAAATGACGGAAGATGAGATAATTATCAGATACGAAAATAAAAATATTATAGGATTGACTATTTTGAATGCAAGTAAACGATGAAATTACATGTGGTAAATTTCGCAAATATTGATTAAATTTACATCAAATTATAACAAAATCCCAAAAGTAGCTGTTTATTTTTCCATTTTTCGTTGTTAATCAAAAATGTCAAATTATTTAATCCGTTATAATAATTTATTTCAAAGCTAATTTCTTCCGAAAAGTAATAAGTTAATCCAAATGATGGTCCGAAATCGTAACCATCAATTTTTAATTTTCTTTCTTTCCGGTCTATTTTTGATACATTGCTATTTGAAATTGATTCGCCTTTTGCTCTTCCTTTGCTTCTTAATGCAAACTGTGCATTTATTCCGGCATTTATTGAAAATTTCTGAATCTTATATCCATAATATAACGGAATTCTGAAATAAGTAATATTCTTTTTATCAAGATATTTTATTTGTGAAATAATTGTTCCGTTTGAATACATTTCGGTGTAATCAACTCTAATTCTGTCTCTTGTTGTATTTATTAAAAACTCTAAACCAATTAATGATTTCTCGCTGATTTTTGATAAATAATATAATCCGAAATTATTTGAAAAAGCAGGATTGTTATTTTTCGAGAAAGAACTTTTAATCTCCATTGAATCGTTACTATTATTGTATGATTTTGTAATACTGCTGATTCCGGCTCCAAATTTAAAACCTAAATTATCTTGACAAAAAAGTTGTAAAGAATTAAAGAACAATATAAAAATTAAAAATTTTAACATTAAAGTTTTGTTTTAGAAACTTTTCAAAGTTAGGGAAAATGATTTAAAAATTCTTTCTTTAAGACTTACAAAAATATTACATTTGAAACAATTAAGACCAAAGTGAATTTATGCTAAAACTAAATAGATTTCGGTTAGAAGGCAGGTATCTTGACTATTTAACTAAAATACTTAAAATAACGTGAGTTCGGGATTAGAAATTAAG
>MENC01000051.1:22001-23860 GCA_001768155.1 Bacteroidetes bacterium GWA2_30_7 | reverse complement strand
GAATTATTCGTTTCCTTACTTTCAGATTAGATAAATATGCTGCAGAATACAGCTTAAAGAAGAAAAAACTTAAAAAAGTGGAGGAAAAGTAAATGGCACAAACACAAGGAGAAATAAGATATCTTACACCACCATCGGTGGATATTAAGAAGAAAAAATATTGCCGCTTTAAAAAGAATGGCATTAAGTATATTGATTATAAAGATGCTGAGTTTTTAAAGAAATTTTTAAATGAGCAAGGTAAAATTTTACCACGTCGTTTAACAGGAACTTCACTTAAATTTCAAAGAAAAGTGTCTCAAGCAGTTAAAAGATGTCGACATTTAGCATTATTACCATACGTTACTGACCTATTAAAATAAAGGAGAAATTATTATGGAAATTATTTTAAAACAAGATGTTCAAAAATTAGGTCATAAAGACGATATCGTAACTGTTAAAAATGGTTATGCCAGAAACTTTCTAATTCCACAAGGATTAGCAACTTCTGCAACTGAAAGAACAAAAAAGAATCATCAGGAAGTACTAAAACAAAAAGCTCATAAAGAAGAAAAAATAAGACTTGAAGCTACTGAAATGGCTAAAAAGCTTGAAAAATCGACTTTAAAAATTGGAGCTAAAACTAGTACAACAGGTAAGATTTTCGGTTCAATTACTTCTATTCAAATAGCTGATGCTATTAAAGAAAAAGGATTTGAAGTTGATAGAAAAAATATTTCTTTAAATGAAGAACATATTAAAGAAGTTGGCACATACACTGCAAAAGTTAAACTATATAAAGACATATCTGTTCAGGTAAGTTTTGAAGTAGTTACAGAATAGTTTAAGCTAAATTGCTATACTGTTAAATTGTTAAATTGTTACATAGATATGCTCAAATGAATTCTAAGCTTTATCCAACAACAATTTAACAATTTGGCAATTTAACAGTGTAAATTTATTTTACAGCAATAGTTTCTATTTCGATTAAAACACCCATAGGTAATTTTACAACTCCATAAGCAGCTCTGGCTGGTGGATTTTCGTTATAAAATCTTCCATAAACCTCGTTCATAGCTTGAAAATTAGCCATATCAGAAAGTAAGCATGTTGATTTTACAACATCTTTAAAGCTATATCCAGCGACATTTAATATTTCTTTTATGTTTTGTAAAACTTGAATAGTTTGAGCTTCTATTCCTCCTTCAACAATTTGACCAGTTGCAGGGTTTATTGGAATTTGTCCTGAAATATATAAAGTTCCGTTTGCTTCAACAGCTTGACTATATGGGCCAATCGCTTTTGGTGCTTTTTCAGTTGAGATTATTTTTTTCATTTTTATTAATTATCTTTTTAGCCACTAAGTCGCTAAGACACAAAGTTTTTAAGCCTCTTTTATCCCCTTGCACCTTTAAAAAAATAGGAATTAGGAGGAATAGAACATACTTTATACTCTTATAACAACCTTAGTCTTGGAATTTGAAATTTGAAGCTTTGTGCTTGAAACTTTATTCCTGATAAGGTTTGATTACTTCTATTAATTCGGGTAAATCCATACCAATTCGTTTAAGAAAATCAATTTTTGGAACTCCATTTTTAGTCCATCCGCGTCTTTGGTAAACTGCATCAAGAAGTTTTTCATATTCACCTTCTCTATGTTGACGAGTTATTTTCATTTTTTCTTCGGTGGATTTTCCGGTTGGGTCGATTCCTAATTTTTCTTTTAACTGTTTATCGTATCTTTCCTGACGTGATTCGTACTCTTCTTTTGTAACCGGACCACATGCTCTGTAAGGTTGAGCATCGTGTTTTCGTGTTCCAAAACCAAGGCGTAAATTGAAAATTCTTTGGAAATTATAAACTCTTTCAGATTGAGTTAC
>MENC01000051.1:15960-21962 GCA_001768155.1 Bacteroidetes bacterium GWA2_30_7 | reverse complement strand
ATAAATTGTCACATAATTATCTACGTGTCCGGGAACTTTGTTAGGTTCGGGGTAAGTGTTATTATCTTCTGGTTCAACATCGTTCCATGGAAGTTTGCAAAAACCTGCTAAACCAAACCAAGTTCGAAACATTGGGAAATAATGCAAAGCTTCAGCTTTTTTCTCAAATGTTGGAATGTGATTATTAACCATATCCATAAAAATTAGCCAAGCTTCGTCGTGTTGAGGTCCTTTGTTGGTCATTGCATAACCGCCTTGTTGAGCTAACGATTCTTTTGAAACATATTGCGAATATTCAAGTCCTTTATTTTCCATTCCAATATCTTGCATAAATTGGGCATCACCCCAGCCATTTTTTGCAAATAATTGTTTCATCTTTCTAACTCCTTGTCCTGCTGTTTTTCCAAATTCTTTTCCAACTGCAAGTTGATGAAGTAATTCCATACCATCTTTTTTAGAACCGAAACTCAAATCAAGCCCACCGGTTCTTTGTTTATTTAAAATGCCATTTTCATAACATTCCATTACAAAACCTAAAATAGTTCCCCAAGTAATTGTACAAATTCCATAAGTATCGCAATAAAAATTTGCCTCAATTGTCCATTCAGGGTCAAAAATTCCGGCAATTGAACCAAGTGATGCTGCTGTTTCGTATTCTGGACCATCAACAATTACTTTTTGTCCTTTATAAGGACCTGTTTTTAATTCAAAATCGTCAACACCTTTTGCACATGACATGTTACAACCAATCCAGCAACCATCAGGTACATTTTGAGTAAAATAATCTTTATAAATATTTGAATGAATTTTTTGTGCTTCGGGATGACTTCCGTATTTGAAATTATTAACCGGTAATAAATCGTAGTCGTTCATAACATTAGTAAGATGAGCTGTTCCTTTACTTCTCATTTCGCATTGAGAATCGTCGAGGTCTTTCATTTCTTTATTAAATTTTTTGCCTCTTTCCATAATTGGAGCTAAATTTGGAACATTGTTTCTGTTTCCGCCAATATGTTTAACTTTAGCTACAATTGCTTTAATTTTTTTATCTCTCAAAACAGTACCAATTCCTCCCCTTCCGGCTTGTTTTAGTCTTATTTTTTTACGTTTTATATCATAGAAACTGAAATTTAACATTCCAATTAATGAATAATCAGCAGCAGTTCCGGAAGATACAACGGCAACATTAATTTTATCTTTTTCATCTTTTGCATACATTTCGGTAAGTTGTTCGGCAAGAATATGGCTATCTATTTCTTCTGCCGGAGCATCTATTATTTGTATAACTTCTTTTTCTTCGTCAATGTATATAATTACGTCATTTTTTGCTTTTCCTTGTAATTCTATTGCATCGAATCCGCAGAATTTTAAAAATGGTCCAAAAAATCCACCAACATTACTATCCATTACCGAATCGGTTTGTGGTGAAATACTTACACAAATAGATTTTCCAGTTCCTGAGTATTGAGTAATTCCACAACAAGGACCACCGGCTATAACAATTTCGTTTTCAGGGTCATTCCATTTTGTTGACGGTTTAGTTCCATCCCATAAAAGACGTAATCCAAATCCTTTACCTCCAATAAATTTTTCTTTCATTTGAGCAGAAACCGGCTTTTCTTTTATCTCATTTGTTGAAAGATTTACATAAAGACTGCGATTATTATACCCTCTTTCGATTGGTAACCAATGATATTTATACTCTTTTATAAGAGTGTGTTTTGAACTTAAAGAATTAATGTCCATAAAATATATTAATTTACATTTTTTTAATTGTCCAAAAGTATGAAATTTCTTTAGTAAAAAATTAAAAATTAACATGCTTTATTTCATTATGTTGTAGTTTGCATATCGGTTTATGTAATTTTAATCAAAAAAAATGAATGTTTTAAGTAAAAAACTATAACGTTGGACAAATTTTACTCTATTATTTGTTAAAATACAAAAAGAGTATTGGAATATAAATATCTGATATATATCTTTAACAATATTAATTTACGAAATTCTAAAGTTGAGTTGAAATTTCCATTTAAAATAATATTTACTATAAGTACAATATTTTTGTCTTTAATTATTAATTCTGCAATTGACCCAAAAATTAATGACGGAATATTATATCATCTTGATTTATCCGACCCATCTACTTATAAAACTTCGTGTTATGAAGTTTTAAATTCAAAATGGAGAGTTGATAATGATTACTGTTTTTTAGAAACATCAACTATTCATTTACCTGGTTATTCTGATAAGGAACTATTTGATATTCCGGTCAATATCAGTATTAAAGGTTCTGGGAATCTGGAATCAGATGATTTTGTGCTTTTACAATACATAAATTTAAGTGATAATAAATGGATAACTATTGATTCTATTTCAGGAAATCTAGTTCCGGTTAACTATACGATTTATTCATATTTATTAAAAGCTATTACTTCTGGGGCTTTGATAAAATTCAGATTATCTTTTAAAACAAATGCGCAAAATGAAGAATTAACTTTACAATGTGCTTCAAATAAAGATTTTTGTATAGGTTCTCCATTTATTTCAGGCACTATTCAACAATACGTTTGGTCTTATAATCCTGTCAATTTATCACTTTTTTCGGCTAAGAATAATAGTAAAGATATTATTGAACTATTTTGGGAAACTTATAGTGAATATAATAATAAATTTTTTACTGTTGAAAGAAGTCTTAATGGTATAGATTTCAATAAAGTATATACTACTCTCGGAAAAAAATATAGTAATACAAAAGTTAGTTACAATTTTATAGATACTATAAATTTTGACAAGTATGTATTTTATAGATTAATGCAAACCTCAACTGATAATAAATGCCAATATTTTGATGTTGTGATTGTTTCTAATGTTGATTTAATTAATACCGAATATTGTAAAATTAACGTTGACCCTAATCCATGTGTAGGGAAATGTTTAATTAGTATAGAAAATTGTAATGATTCTCTAAAAAAAATGCCTTTACAATTTAATTTAATTGATGCTTTAGGCAACATAACTTTTATTAATTTTAGTAAAGATTTAATAGACTCATCAACGTATAAATTTAATGTTGATAATAGTTTAAGCCCTGGTATTTTTATCATAAAGAGCAATGAAAAAATTTATCAAAATAAACTTTAGTTAATTGAAAATAAATCGTTTATTCATACTAATTACTATTCTTGTTCTGTTTAGCTGTAATAATTCAAATCAAAACAATAATAATGTTGAAGAGTTCGATACTTGTCAGCAAATAAGTCCAAGTGGCAAAAGCGAAACCACAGTATTTACAATCCCTACACCAATTCTGGTTCCTGCAACTCTAAAAATAATTGATTTAGAATTTAATAATGATATTGTTAACTATTTACAAAACACAAAAACTATATATACAAATAAGAATGTTAAGGCATTAAATTTAGGAATCTGTTTTGTCGATTTAGCTTACATTGCTCTTTATAACGAAACTCAATATTCTTATAATGTACTTTCTCGAATAGATTACTTACTTGATGAGTTAGATATTGAAAATCAAACAATTATTTCGAGTATTGATAAATTAAAGTCGAATTTTTCTAATAACGATTCTATTTCGAAAATTATATTAGATAGTCAAAACAAGCTTGCTGAATATTTTCAGGAAAAAAACGAAAAAGAGGTTGGTGTATTTATGATTTGTGGTTTTTATATCGAAGGACTAAATCTTATTTTAAATTCAAAAAATAAAATATTAGCAAAAGAAGAGCTTACTCCATTTAAGAAAAATTACCTTAATTCATTATTGTTTGAACATAGTGTTTTTATTGATAATTTAATTGATTTAACTGAAATTTATAATAATAAATTTAGCAAAAAAATTAATAATGAACTTAAAATATCGAAAGTTCATTTCAATGATTTAAAAATTTCAATTGATTTCGATACTGATAATAAGAAAATAAAAAACATTAAGCTCGACGATAAAAAAATTAATGAACTTGAAACTCATATTGAATATTTACGCAAAAATATCATATCTGGAATTTTAGAATAATTACTTTTGTAATTATTATGCTAACAATATTACTAAATAATAGAAAAGAATCATTTGATTTTGAAAGTATTAGTATTTCAGAATTACTAAAACTAAAAAATTATTCATTTAAAATGCTGATTATTAAAGTAAACGATATTTTAATTAAAAAAGAACAGTACGAAACTATAATAGTAAAAAATAGAGATAAAGTAGATATTATTCATCTTATGAGCGGAGGATGAAGAGGTTTAAAGTTTCAAATTAAAGTTATAAACATTGCTTTCTTAAAAAATTTTCAATAGTTACCTAATAAAATCAATAGTCTTAATTTACTTTTGTAAAATTATTATCAAATTGAAATGATAAATTTTTTAAAAAAAATTTGGAAATATATTTTGCCGGTTATAAAGAATAAATATATACTGACTATAATTTTTTTTATTGTGTGGGTTACATTTTTCGATAATAATAATTTGTTGGACAGAATTAATAATATTGGAGTTTTAAACCAATTACATAAAGACCAGGAATACTATAAAGAAAAAATTACAATTGATACAAAACGCCTCGAAGAATTAAGAACAGATAAAGAAAATCTCGAAAAATTTGCACGTGAACAGTATCTTATGAAAAAGAAAAATGAGGATATTTTTATAATGGTTGATGGCAATTAGTTTTATCCAAATTTCTGTAAACCATCAATATATCTGTCGAATCTGATTTATTTTCAACTTTTACATTCATTAATTTTAGTAGTTTTAATGCTGATTCTGATATTGGACAATGTTTATTGAAATCTGAAAGTAAATTTAAACATTTTAAAACTTTAAAAGCATTAAACCAATTATAAAATCTTTTACGAAACGACTCTAAGGAAGTGGAATTTGAATTAATTTCTTCAAGATTTTTATAAAAATCATTTAATTTTAGAAACTTGAAAATTGATTCGGGTATTTTAGTTTCAAAAACTTGAAAATTTTCTGGATTTATTTTCCAGAGTAAATCAATATTTTCGAAGAAGATTTTTAATTCGATAAATGATTCAATATTATAAGTTGAATAATATTCATTTTCGTTACTAATCCATTTTTGAATAGAAGCACCTGTTCCAAACGGAACCCTATCTGAAGGTCGAGGAGATGGGATTACTTTTGTTGAATTAATTTCAGCATAATTGCCGAGTGATATAATTTTTTGAAGAAAATAGAAGTCTTCGCCAGCCTTCTTTTTATTCATTCCTCCTTGTTTTGCATAAGTAATGCAGTTAACAGCAAATGAGGAACCTATTGTGTAGTAGTAATATGGAACGCCAATATATTTTAAAGCCTGATAATAATATCTTAAATAAAGTTCGTACTGAATTATTCCGTTATAATTTATTTCAGAGAAGTCATTTCCAGAAATTGGATGTTCAAAATAAATAGAACAGGCATTTGTATTTGGAAATTTCTCAAAATGCTTTTCAATTTCTATTATATAATTATTGTCGCAAGTACAGTCTGCATCGAAACCTACAATTATTCCGTTTTTATTATTTATTTCATTAAATCTTCTTAAAGCTTCGTCCATTCCAATTTTTCGTGCTAAACCAACTCCAGCATCTTTAGCTTTTAAATTTTCGATATTTAGTATGTGAAATTTTTTATTGTGGCTATTGTTTGAAATCGCCCACTCGGAGGCTTCTACAAATGTATTTCTATTATAATTAATTATTGTTTGAGATTCGTTTTCTGATGAATTGATAACAACGATAATTTCAACTGATTTATTTGTAAAAGTGCAATTATACAGCGAGTTAAGGCTTTTTATTAAATCGGGTTCGTAATAACACGGAATTACAATAATAATATTAGTGTTATTATTTGGTTTTTCTTGAATAATTGAATTAAATAAGGAGCTTTTAACTAAATAATTATCAGCAATATTCATCAGTTTGCAATTTAGTTAGTAGCTCATTTACATGCGTTTACAGTTTAATAACTATTTT
>MENC01000051.1:9749-15949 GCA_001768155.1 Bacteroidetes bacterium GWA2_30_7 | reverse complement strand
ATTACATAGTGTGTCCAAATTTTTGGTCGTAAATGTTTCATCTGATTATTTTGCAGACTCTTGTTTAAGTCTTGAATTTAATATCGAAGCAATTGTATCAGTTAAATTAAAATTTTCTTCACCGTAAAGTAAGGTTGAACTTAAATTATTATTAATAATATAGTTGAATTTTTTATCCGCATTAAATTCTTTTACAACTTTAGTTATACTATCAAATAATTGACCTGTCATTTCTTGTTCTTTAGTCATTAACTGATTCGACATATTGTCTTTAAGTTCCATTAAGTCTTGTTGCTTCTTATACATTTCCTGTTCTTGAGCTTGTGCACTTTCTAAAGATAAAAAGCTATTATTTTGTACTTTTCTTTGAAATTCAGCTGCTTCTTTTTCAAATGTTGAAGATTTTCGACCAAATTCTGCTTCAAGTTCTTTTTGATGCGATAGCAATTTATCTTTTAATTCGTTGTATAGATTGTATTTTAATAATAAAGAATCAGTATTAATAAATGCTATTCTTGTACTAGTTCCGGTCGAATCATTAAAGTATATTTTAGTAGATTCATTTTTAGATTCAGATTTTTTACTATGCCCATTATGAGCCATTATCATTACAGTTATTACCCCTACAAGAGCTATTATTGAAAAAATTAAACTAAGATTTTTCATTTCGATTATTTTTTTTCAAACCTATATTAATTTTAAGTAAAATCAAAAAATAAAGCTTAGAAATAAATTTGAAATTTCTATACCAAAATTATTATGCCAAATTAATCAGGTATTATGATATTTGTAATGAAGTCATACTCAATGAGCCACAACAAGTTTGTCGTTAAAAAATGAGATATTTTCTCATATTTTATTAATTTTTTAAATTTTCGTACTCGTAAGGCTTTTCGGAATACGCCGTTTTTATGTAATATTTAATATTTAAGATGCGATGCACTGAGCAAAGTCGAAGTGTAATATTTAAGATGTAGATATAAATATTTTTATAGTTATTATTGCTATATGTTATATTCAAAATTTCAAAAAAATAACCTCTGGCTTTATTGCTAAACCTGACAAGTTTTAAAAACCTGTCAGGTTTGCCCTGTCTAAAACCTTCAAGGTTTTGAAAACCTTGAAGGTTTGCGAAGTATTTCATTTTTCGTTTTCTTTTTTGGAACTTATAACTGTAACACGGTTTTGAACCGTGCCACAGTTTGAATTTAGAGTGTCTGCCTCAGTTATACCGATACGGAACAGATTTGCAAAATTCTTAATTCTGTTCCTATCGGTATAACTCACTCTAAATGGCTTTACTTTCGTAAACCTATTAAGATTGAGTATATGTGTTTTCATCTGACAAAGGCAGTTTTCCTTCATTCTTTCATTTTCTTATGAGATTTTATATTGTTAATCTTGTAATTTCCGGAATAAAATCAGGATGACTTGTTCCGATTCATCGGAAAACTATGTCAAAATATTTACTTTCGGTGAATTATTATTGCTTTAAAACCCAAACCTGTTTATTCCCCAGCGAGTTAAGTTTTTGAATTTCGTTAATAGATTCATTTTTAGTGCTAAATGAATTTAACACATTGTAGTAATTTCCATTTAATGGTCCAATAATATTATTTTCAAATCCTCTTTCTGTAAGTATTTTTTCAAATATTTCGGCTCTTTCATGTGTTTTGAACGTTCCGCCTATTATCAGATATTTATTGGTTGTTTCTGTGTAAGTTTTTGCACTTTTTGGTGTTTTCTCCAACAAGGCTTTGTTTGAGTTTACAATAGGACATGTCCCATTGGTTTGAGTAGAATCTGAATTGCCAAAACAATATAAATAACCATCTCTTGATGCAACATAAATATTTTTATTAAAAATAACGGGAGTGGCTTCAAAAATTCCTGATTTATAGTCTTTCAGTTTTAATTCTAATAAGTTGTTGTATTCAAATAAATATGTGCCAAGATAGCTACATGCAATTAGTTTATTATCAGTTATTATTGGAGTTGAGATACTTGGACCGATGTAATATTTGAATATTTCTTTTGGACAATTAAAGTAGGCATCAGAAAATGGACTTTTTACTTTTTTATTTTCTTGTAAATAACTGTTATGAAAAACGTATAAATAGCCATCAATTGCAGAAATTGCTACAATATTTTTTGAAGAATCTTGATGGTAATAATCATTAATTGAGGCAGTTCCTGTAATTCCGCCATCCCATTTTGCAAATCTTTTATTTTGTGTGGGAAAAAACCAAACAATGGATGAATCAGGCGATTTTGAAGGGTCAATTTTAAAGCAACCTCCATTTCCATTAATGTATTGTTTTTCAATAGTTATAATTAAGCAACTATCGTTAGTTACCACAGGCGAACCATCAATATCGGAGCCAATAAACAAATCCCATTCTATTGAATCTGACATTAAATTATAACCGTAAAGATGTCCCGAACCGGCAGCTATATAAAGCCTTTCGCCTAAAATACACGGCGACGATTCTGTTACAAGATTTCCAAAATGAGAAAGTGCATCGGAGTTGGTAAATAATTTAGTTTCACGTATAATTTCTGGCTCAAAATAATTAGTTGTGTTATTGCGATTTCTTTTTGCAGGATTAATAACCGTTAGTATTCCATTTTCCATTGGAATATATAATTTGTTATTATGAATGAGTGCAGATGCGTCAACATCACGACTATAACTAAGAGTTCTTCTTACGTTTGTTCGCCAGATTTCTTTGCCTGTTATGTACGAAATGGCTCTGTAGCTGTATGCAAATTCGTCAAAAAGCCTTGTGTTTGTACCTTTGCGACTTCCCTGAAAAATTACATATTTTTCTTCTATACCAACATTCTCGGGATTGAGCCAAAATGTTCCTGTACCTTTAATAACATCATCAAATTCGTATTCCCAAACAATAGTCTGAGTTTGAAGGTCAATTTTCTTTAATTTATGGTCGAAAGCACCTTGAATCAGATAATATTTGTCATTTTCTCTGATAATCAGAGGTTGACCAGTCCAGCCAGCCCCATACCAACTTTTTTTGCCTTCTTTTGCCGATACAACCGTTTGTCCATGACCAAGAAATAATTTCCAATTTTCAGTTAAGTTTTCTGGAGCGTTATTTCCATAAAAATTTCGTTTGTAATTTCCAAGATAAGTTCCAGATATACAATTGATAGAGTCGTTTTTTACGATTAGCGAAATAGAATCGTTTATGATGATGAAATTTTTGTAATCGAAATAATGTTTTCCTAAATTTTCGGAATTAAATCGAAGAGGGATTAATATTAAAAATATTATAATAAATGCTGATATTGAGAATATTAAATACTTCAATATTATTGTTTTCTATTTTTATAGCTTTCAATTCCTTTATCAAGAAAATTAATAAAAGCCTCTACATCTAAATTGTAGGCTCTTGGTTCGGTTAGTATTTCGCCATTTGTATCAAGCAAAACATAATATGGTTGAGCATTTACATTAAATCTTGAAATTTGTAAATCGGCATATTTTTTCCCAACAGTTTTTTTAATTTTCCCGTCATAAGTCGAAGTAATCCATTCATTTTCGGGTAAATCAGTTTTGTCGTCAACATAAAGAGCTACAACAATAAAATCTTCACGAAGTTTTTTCAAAACTCTGGGGTCTGACCATACGTTTGCTTCCATTTCGCGACAGTTTACACAACCATGTCCGGTAAAATCAATAAATAAAGGTTTGTTTTGTTTTTTTGAACATTCAAGTGCTTGGTTATAATCGAAATAGCCATCAAGTCCGTGAGGTAAATGCAAAAAATCAGAATATTTTGCCTTTTCGCAAGTAGAAGTCGGCTCTGTATTTCCTTGTCCTGAATATAATTTTACGTTATCACGAATAATCTGATTCAAATCAAAATCGTGCGAACTTTGAGGTGGCAAATATCCCGAAAGTGCTTTTAGCGGAGCACCAAACATACCGGGAATTAAATAAATTACAAATGTGAAAGTTATTATGGCTAGCATTAATCGTGGAACTCCAATGTGTTTCAAATCGCTGTCGTGCGAAAATTTTAGTTTTCCGAGTAAGTAGAATCCCATTAACGCAAAAATTATTATCCAAAATGCTAAATAGATTTCTCTGTCTAAAATTCCCCAATGGTAAGTTTGGTCGGCAATGCTAAGGAATTTTAAGCCCAAAGCTAATTCAATAAAACCTAGCACAACTTTTACAGAATTGAGCCATCCTCCCGATTTTGGCAGTCCGCTTAACCACGATGGAAATAAGGCAAATAATGTAAATGGAAGTGCAAAAGCCAGAGAAAAGCCAAACATTCCAATAATTGGCTTCAAAATTTGACCTCCAGCCGATTCAACCAAAATTGCTCCTACAATTGGTCCTGTACAAGAAAATGAAACTAAAACAAGTGTAAATGCCATAAAAAAAGCTCCCGAAAAACCGCCTTTATCAGCCTGTTTGTCAGCTTTGTTAACCATCCAACTTGGAAGCGTAATTTCAAACATTCCAAGAAATGAAGCTGCAAAAAATAAGAAAATCAAAAAGAAGAAAACATTTGGTATCCAGTGTGTACTAAGCCAATTTGCGAAATTTGCACCGAAAGTAATAGCTACTATTGTCCCGATAACTGTATAAATTGCAATTATTGATAAACCATAAAACGAAGCAGTTAACCTTGCTTTAGCCTTGCTTTTATTACTATGCATAAAGAAAGTAACTGTCATTGGAATCATTGGAAAAACACAGGGAGTTAATATTGCTGCTAAACCTGCAACAAATGCTAAAACAAAGAACCACCAAAGCGATGCATTTTCATCAATTTTGGTTGTATAAAAAATTGAATCATCAGTTGCAGATTCTTTTAATGTATTAATATTAGTTGAAGTTTTTATGTTTGAATCGGCAGGTAAAGAGTCGATTACCGAAAGAGAAGTGTCTGTTTGAGTGTAAAAATTATTTGTATTTAATGAGTCATCATTTTTTTTTTGACTCTCAATTTTAAATTCAAAATCTGACTCTAAAGGAATACATTTTGAATCGTCGCAACTCATATATTCAATAGTTCCTTTTATTTTGAAGGATTTGTCGGTAAGAAGTTTTATTTTTTGTGTAAAAGTTGCTTTATGGCTGAAAAACAAAACGTCCATGGCAAACATTTCATCGTAAACCTTTTCTGGTTTTGGCGATTCTGCAACTTTTCCGGTTAGTTCAAATTTATTTGATTTTTCGTAATTAAAAACCGTTGGCAGTGGACCTCCTTCACCAACATAAGCAGAATATAAATGCCATTTATCTTCAATAATTGCCTTAAAAATCAGTTCAGCTTCTGAATCAGAAATTTTATTTACAGAATAAGTCCATTTTACAGGATTCAGAACTTGGGAGAAAATATCGAAAGCTCCTAAAATTAAGAACGAAACTAATACTGCTTTTTTCATCAAGTGATAATATTAATTATTAATAGTTTGCAAATATAATTCTTATAAGTTTCAATTTCTAAAATTTATAATTTTTTAGGTTTTGAAATATCTATTAAAAGAGTCCACTCCGAAAAGTCTTTTTTTGCCACCAAAGCACTAAAACACAAAATTTTCACGAAAGGTATTTGTCTGGCAATCTTGTTTTTGTGGTTTTTGGTGCTTTGGTGATTTTGTGGCTATCTTGCATCTTTTGACTTTTTGGAGTGGACTCATTAAAATAAAAATTAGAAATATATTTTATAAATCTTGGTATAATTATAATGTTTTAAAAAAAAATTAAGTAAACCAATTTAGAATTATTAATAAAAGATTATTGATTTTAAAAATAAAATTTTAAATTTACATATTTGCTAAGTTATTAAATAAACAAAGTGTATTAAATATTTTTTTTGTTTATTATTGGATTAATTTATTATTTAAATTATATTTCTTATGAAAAAATTAATAACAATTATTATATTAAATATAATAATATTATTTTCTGTTAATAATACAGAGGCTCAAAATGTTGGAGTGAGCGATGTTACATTTACACCACAAGGAATGTTACACGTTTATAAAAGCACGGCAGGTCCCTCAAGTCTGTTTCAGATTACAGATGTAACCAGTGGAAATGCTGCTACCAATGGACTTACTTTTGACTTTGATGCCAGTTTTAATATTAATCTAAACAACAGGCAAAATACTTCTTTTGGTTTAAGTACAAATGGAACAACACGAATGACCATTTC
>MENC01000051.1:9322-9736 GCA_001768155.1 Bacteroidetes bacterium GWA2_30_7 | reverse complement strand
GGTGTATTAGGAACAACAACTTCTACAACTACTAATGGTAGTGGTATTCGTGGATATGCATCGGGGGCTACCGGGGCTACTAACGGGATTTGGGGCGAAGCAGCATCTAGTTCTGGAAGTGGAGTTTATGGTTTAGCTACAAATGCAGCAGGTGATGGTATTTATGGTTTAAATAGTGCTGTTGCTGGTGGTGGTATTGGAAGTGGAGTTTATGGATACAGTGATCAGGCTCTTGGCGCAGGAATTTATGGTGATGGAGGAACAAATTCAGCAGGTGTTTTCGGCGTTTCGGCAAAAAAGCATGTATGGAATTCTGCAATTTATGGAGAAAATTCAAATAGCACAAGTGGTACAAGCTGGTCGTATGATCAGGTTACTTGCGGTGTTGCAGGAAGAGCTACTGGTACAGCTTTT
>MENC01000051.1:1121-9279 GCA_001768155.1 Bacteroidetes bacterium GWA2_30_7 | reverse complement strand
ATAATAATGCAGCTGTTTTCGCTGAGGATGGACAAGGATATATTGCAGGTTTAACTTTTACATTTACTCCAGGTGCAACACAGCGCACCTTAGGTGTTTATGGAAGAGGAACAGGAGGAGCAGATGACAGAGCAATACAGGGTGAATGGGGTACGGCAGCTACTGCACCTTGGGGTTATATTGGAGGTACTGATGTAGGTGTATTTGGACAAAATCCAGGAGCCACCGCAGGTACAGCTTATGACGCTACAATAAATGCTATTGAAGGTCAAACTCAAGGAGATGCTGCCTATAACTTTGGAGTTCTGGGTTATGATTTAGGTGCAACAAACAGAACTGGTGGTGTTTTAGGAGCATACAGTGGTGCTGTATGGTCCTCGAATGGCTATCGAAGTAGTGCTGGTTCGTTATATGGGTT
This sequence comes from Bacteroidetes bacterium GWA2_30_7, assembly GCA_001768155.1. Classification (GTDB taxonomy): domain Bacteria; phylum Bacteroidota; class Bacteroidia; order Bacteroidales; family GWF2-33-38; genus GWA2-31-9. The sequence goes on along the minus strand of MENC01000051.1, from coordinate 8,861 downwards.
ATATAGTAGTGCTACTACATATAATGGAACAACAAACACTAATGGAGGGTTTATGAATGAGATTAATGTACAATTCGGCATAGGAATTGGTTCTTTTGGAGGAATTATTGGTGGCTGGACGAGAGGAGAAGTGATGGGACAAATATCAGCAGGAGAAATGTTTGCATCTTACAATCTCGGCAACGCTTATACTTCAGGTTACTCCGCAGAGATTGTTACTTTAAAGGATAAAAGAGTGGCAGCTTATTCGGTTACTTCTACTGACATTAAAGTTTACCACGATGGAACGTCTAAGTTAAGCAAAGGAAGAGCAAGAGTTAATTTTGAGCAATCGTTCACGGAGCTTATCGGAGATAATAAACCAATTGTTACTGTTACACCAATGGGACAATGCAATGGAATTTACATTTCAATAGTTGACTCAAAAGGTTTTGAGGTATCTGAATTAAATAATGGAAACACTAGTGTTGAGTTTTCATATATTATAATAGGGAAGCGTATTGATGCCAAAGATAAACCAGAACTGCCGGAAGCACTTTCAAAAAAGGATTTTGATGAAAAGATGAAAGGAGTGATGTTCAATGAAAGTAATCTTGAACTAAATGCTACTCCAATATGGTGGGATGGTACAAAAATAAGGTTTGAGAAAACCCCAGAAAAAATTAACAAAGAAAAAAAGTTTCTGAAAAAAAAATAAGTATTCCTATGAAAAAATATAGTTTAATCTTATGCTTATGTTTTATGTGTTTATATAGTTTTTCACAAAATATTAATGAGACGAAACGAACTCATCGAACTTTTGTAAAACAATCTTTGCAGGATTCAACAATAAGTAAAACAGAAAAAGTAAACAATGTTGTTATTCAGACAGATTCTAACGAAATTAAACCTTCAGGTAATAATCCACCTTCAAAAAGGAGTATATATAACGTATCGCGTAAAAAGTTTGATTCTATTTCAAAAACTATTAGTGCACAATCAATTAAACTTGATGCATCAGATTCAGACAAACAAAATAACTATATAAAGTATAGAGCAAATAATAAAAAACAATTATTATTAGAAGTAGAAAAACAAAAAGAATAAAAACTAATAAATTCAAAAAAGACGTGGTATTGAAAAATGTGTTATTTATTATCATAAGTTGTATTTGTTTCTCAGTAATTGCTCAGAATAATAAAGACATTAAAAAAATTAAAAAGATAATTTACACGCTTGCTGCCGATTCAATGCAAGGCAGGGCATCAAGTAGCATAGGAGAACAAAAAGCAAAGAATTATCTTTCAAATTACTTTAAAGAAATGAAATTAACAAATACCAATATTCATAAATTTACATTCCCTAAAGATTCAATGCATATTGAAACTGCATATAATATATCGGGGTATATTGATAATAAGACTGATTCAACAATTATTATCGGAGCACATTACGACCATCTGGGATTGGGTGGTTCCAAATCCATGTCTTTAACAAGCAGTAAAATTCATAATGGAGCAGATGACAATGCCAGTGGAGTTGCAATAATGCTGATGCTTGCTGAGTATCTTCAAGCATCAAGCATTAAACATCAAATAACAAATAAATACAACTATCTGTTTATAGCATTTTCTGCGCACGAAGATTGCTTATGTGGTTCACAGGCATTTATTAATGACAAAATATACGATTTAGATAGAGTTAAACTGATGCTCAATTTTGATATGGTAGGACGGCTTGATGCCATTAATCCTGTTCTAAAGGTAATAAAAAGAGAGAATAATAAATATCTTGACACATTATTATGTAGTATAAATCATAATAAATTTCAAATCAAAATTGATGAAAGCAATATTTCAAGGTCTGATGCTACTGCCTTTGCCAGTCTAAGCATTCCTGCTGTTTCTTTCACTACAGGTATTCATGATGATTACCATAAAATTTCAGATAAACCTGAAAAAATTAACTTTGAAGGAATGTATCAAATTTTAGAATATTGTGAAGGTTTTTTATTTGAATTTAATAAAACTAAGGAAGGAAAAATCTATTAAATATTTAGTATGGTTAAGAAAATTTATATATTATTTATTTTATTCTTATTAATCAACGGATTATTTGCTCAAAACAACGCCCTCATTCTCAATGGTGCTGCTTATGTGATTTTAAATGGCGGTACAAGTGGTACACCTATCCGCCTTATAATTAATCAATCAAATGCAAGTGGGATTTCAAGACCTGTTGCAAATAATGGTTGGATAATTTCAGAAGGCGAGTTTAACTACTTACAATGGAATATTGCAACAAGTGGCTCCGGAAATTACATAATTCCATATAATTACAGTAGTACAGATATTCCATTTTCAATGAATATAACAAGTGCAGGTGTTGCCGGAAGTTCAGTACTTTTTTCAACATATCATAATGCTGCGAGCAATAATTTGCCAATAGCTACTTATAACGGCGCTACAACAATTCCAAATATTAATGCCGGAGGAAGTAATAATTCGGCAAAAATGCTCGACCGCTGGTGGATTGTTGATGCAACAGGTGGTTATACAACAAAGCCTGCTGCAACCTATACTTTTACATATATTGATGCCGAACATAGTGTTGCCTCTAATTCAATAACCGAATCAAATTTACAAGCACAGAGTTTTAATACCTCGACTTCTGATTGGATGGTAGCCGATTTATTCGGAACCGATGATAATGTAAATAATAATGTTAATAATGCTGTTATACCGGCATCAAAACTTTTTCGTGCATGGGTTCTTGTAGATAACACATCGCCATTACCAATTGAACTATTATCTTTTACTGCCGAATGCAATGGTAATAATGTTCATTTAATCTGGATAACAGCTACAGAAATTGATAATTCACATTTTGAAATTCTTAAAAGTTATGATAATGAAATTTGGAGTATCGTTAAATATGTTCAGGGCAATGGCAATTCCAATCAATTAATTGAATATAATGAAACTGTAAAATATGACAAATCTGCTTATTACAAAATAAAGCAATACGATTATAACGGTAACTCAGAAGAATTTGAGCCAATATACGTTTCTTGTGAAAATCAGATACAAAATGAATTTCTTATACAACAAAGTTTTTTTAATAACGGATTTTATCATTTTGAGTCAAATCAATCAACTCTAAGTGAATTAAAATTGTACAATTCAATCGGACAGCTTATTTTAGAGAAAGAACTTTTTGTTTCTGAAGGTAAAAATCTTTTTATTTTGCCCTCTGAATTTGCTAAAGGAGTTTATTTCATAAGAATTTATAAGAAATAAAAGTATCCACTCAAAAAGTAGTTAATTTAGACATAAAAAAATACTCGCCACGAAAACACAAAAACACTAAATTTCTCTAAATTAGATAATTTCTTTTCGTGGGATTTTGTGTTTTGGTGATTTAGTGGCATTTTACTTACTACTTTTTGAGGGGATACATTAAATATTCATAATAAACATTAAATTATTTTCAAAACTATATGCAAATATCTATATTTGTATATATTATTTTAATTTTCACTTATGAAAAATATAAAGTTATTAATTTTAATATTTTTACAAGCTTGTTCTCAAATGTATTCACAAAAGTCTGAAAATATTACTGTTCAAAAATTTAAAGAATATTGCGATTCTGGAAAAGGGATAATTCTAGATGTCAGAACACCTGGTGAATATACAAAAGGTCATATTGAAGGTGCTACTCATATAAATATTGCCGATAAAGCCTTTGAAAACAAAATAAATTTGATGCAAAAAGATAAACCTATTTACGTTTATTGCTTATCGGGTGGAAGAAGTGCAAGTGCTTCACAAATATTAAAGAAAAATGGATTTAAAGAAGTTTATAATTTAGATGGTGGAATTTTATCGTGGCAAAAAGCTGGGTTTAATCTTGAAACAAGTAAAGAAGTTGTTACAAGTTCAACTCCTGAATTAACAAGTAATGAGTTAAATAAAATATTGAAAACAAATAAATTAGTGCTTTGTGATTTTAATGCAGCTTGGTGTGCGCCTTGCAAACAAATGCTACCAATAATTGAAAAAACAGAAACTGATTTTAAATCAAAAATCAATGTTCAAAAAATAGATATTGAAAGTTCATCCGAATTGGCAAAATCTTATAATGTCTTTTCTATTCCTACATTTTTGTTATTCAAAGATGGGAAGAAAGTTTGGGAGAAAAACGGCGTTATTTCTTATGTCGAGTTAACTGAAATAATTAAGAAAAATCTTTAACTTTTACCTAAAAACTCAAACGCTTTAATAAATGGTTCAATCGGAGCACTTACAACTCCGGCGCCAACCTGTCCAACTCCCGGATTTTTATGTGCCACTCCGGTATCAATGAATGGAGTAATGTTTTTTTCAATTACCTTAATTACATCAATTCCAGTTGGCGTTCCTCTGAAATTTAAATATGGAATTTGAAATACATTGTTTTCACCTGAGGTAATTTCGTACATATCAAGTGTATAGTTTACAGCATCGTTAGCAGTTCCACCTACGAATTGTACAATTGCAGGAGCTGCTGCAATTGCAAACCCACCTAATCCGGCAGTTTCGGTAATTGCACTATCGCCAATATCTGGATTTGCATCATCTTTTGTAAAACCCGGAAAAAATAAAGCATCAGGAACAGGTGCTTTTCCGGTAAACCAATGATTTCCAGTACCTGCAAGCTGAACGCCAAATTCTGTTCCATTCCTTGCCATAACAACTGCAATACTACTATTTTCAATATTTCTAGCAGCATCAAGAATACATTTTGAAGCTGGCATTGATAAATTAAGGAAAAAGTGGTCGTTTCCGTTCATGAAATTCAGAACTTTTGCAGCATCATTATTGTTTTCAGAAGTTTCTACTATTGCTGGAGCAATCGCCCGATAAAATAATGAAGTTCCTGCACGGTTGCGGTTATGAACTTCATCGCCCATGTGAAGTGCCTGAGCTATAATATTTTTTAAATCAATTTTGCCAATTTTTTCAATTGCTTTTTTCAAAATTGGATACATTGTTTTTTCCATCCATTTCAACCTGTCAATAACTTCTTGACTGAATGCTCCATAACGTAAAACTTTACCAAGTCCTTCGTTTAAAGTACAATATGCTAAATTTCCATAGCTTTCATTTTTAATAATAAAAACAGGCATTGATGCTGAAATTATTCCAGCCATTGGACCCACAGAAGCATGTTCATGGCAAGGTGAATATTCAATTTTCACCGAAGAGGCAAGTTTTTCTGCTTCTTCTGAAGTAGCAGCAAGTCCTTCATATATTAATGCTCCCATAATTGCACCACGAGTTGGTCCGCACATTTGAGCCCATTTTATTGGAGGTCCTGAATGTAAAATCAGGTTCTTTTTCATTCCAGGAATAACATTTAATGCTATGTCCATTCCAATTAAAACTGGTTTTCCATTTAAAATGATTTCTAGAGCTTTTTTATTTGCTAAATCAATTTGAACTTTTTTGCCTTGAATCGTTTTAAATATTTCTGAATTAATTGATACCGGCGGTTTCCAATCAACCTGAACTGCATTTCCTCCGGCAGATTCTATATTTTCCTTAAATGATTCGATTCCAATGTTTATTACATTTAGTTTTTTACCGAAAATATCGTTTATTGACATAGTAAAATTGTTTGAGGTTTGAAGTTTGTAGTTTGAGGTTTTACGTCATTGCGAGGCACGAAGCAATCTGTTTGTTGTTTGAAGTTTGCTAAATGCCAATTAGACTTCAAATAAAAAAAAAGGGCTTTCGCCCTAATTTTTTAATTTTTAATTATTCGTTTAGTTTGTATTGTTTTATTGTTTTTATATAACTGAATAATATATACTCCATCTTTATAATTTTCAATATTAATTTCGTTGTTAAATTTAGAATCAACTTTAATTGTTGTAACTGGTTGACCAATAATATTTGAAATAATTATTTTATCACATCCGTTAATATTATCAACATAAATTTTATCGTTTGAAGGTATTGGATAAATAGATGTATTCTGAGTATTTGATAAAATGTTTTTACCAACAGTTATCGACCAATATGAAGATGGTTGAACATCTGTACTTAAATCGTCAAATGTCCAGTTTGCTTCATTACAAATAGAAGAACGTATAGATGCTGGGGAACCAGAAATCGGTGTAATATTATAATATCCATTGTCATATTCAGTAGTAAAAGCAATAGCAGTCGAACCAGTAGTTAATGAAGAGGGTAAGTACGAGTTATTTGTTGTAATTGAACCAGATGTTACCCATGCAATATTGGAAATTGCAAAAATATATGTAGGGTTAGTTTGGTCGCCGGTAAAAGCAAAAATTTGGTCACCGGCAGTTGCAAAATTAAACGAACCTGAAGTACTCATTGTGCCAATATCAGTTCCATTAGTTAAATCCCATGTTACAACAGTTCCGGCAGTTACACCGCTAGTTGGTGATAACCAAGATATAATGCCTTCTGATGTAGCAAGCGATGTTCCATTAAAACCATTATCAGTAAAACTTAACGTAAATTCCTGATTTATAGATTTTAGAAAAACAAATGAAAAGCCTTTTAATGAATCTGCTCTATATTGAATTATAGCTACATCTCCAGCTGAAAGTAATGATAAATTATATGAATAAATAGAAGTAATTGTTTCTTCAGAACTATTATCAATAGCTTTAATATAATAAAATACAGTTGTTCCAAGTGGTTGAGCAGGAATTGTTGAAATAGTTGTAAATGTTGAATTTGTAGTTCCATTCATCTTAATTGAGTCTGAAAAAGTAATTCCATCAAGACTCCAATATAAATATGCAGAAATTATTGTTCCACCATCAGAAATTGTTGCCGAAATATTTACATTATTACTTTGAGTTGGAACAGTTGGGTTTGTGGCAATATTAGTTATAACTGGTGCTGTAGAAGCAGCTTGAGTTACTGAAAAATCATCAATATACATTAATGATGAAACACTCCATCCAGCCTCATCGTAAAATCTTAATCCAAAATCGGCTGCTCCAGATGTTGAAGCTGTAAACGAATAAGTAACCTCTTGCCATGAATTTGTAATAAGCCAATCAGAATAAATATTTGTGAAAGTTCCTGCTGCATAAATTGTAACTTTTGCTGTTGTATCGGTATGATATACCCAAAAAGAAACATCATAATTAATTCCTGATGTTAAATTAACTGATTGACGAAAATCAGTATTTCCTTGTGTAGCAGTTGTTAAAGTGAACGAACCTGATTTTGAACCTCCATGCACCGGAGAAGTTGCTTCTGCTACAGTAATCCCCGATTCAATTGTTGTCCAACTATCTGGAGTTCCACCAGTCCAGGCTTCGAAACCGCCATTAACAATTAAATTTTGTGCAATTAACAAATTGAATGTTAAAAACACGATTGCAGTAAAAAGTAAAAATTTCTTCATAAAGAATATGTATTTAATTAATAAAATTTCATTTTTAAAAGGGCAATAAAATTAGTGTTTTTTTTTAGAATTATCATATTATTTAATAAATTTGATGAAATTTTAAAATAGAACAGTTTATGAAAAAAAGTCTTATAGTTATTGGTATAATAATTATTATTGTATTATTTATGGTTTTTTCCTCAGTTGGTACTTATAATTCAATGGTATCTAAGGGTGAAGCAGTTACAAGCCAATGGGCACAAGTCGAAAATGTATATCAGCGAAGAGCCGACCTAATTCCAAATCTTGTTGCAACAGTTAAAGGATATGCCGAACATGAAA
>MENC01000051.1:0-1106 GCA_001768155.1 Bacteroidetes bacterium GWA2_30_7 | reverse complement strand
TTAACTTCTGCATTATCAAAACTAATGGTTGTTGTTGAAAGATATCCTGACTTAAAAGCTAATCAAAATTTTCTTGAATTGCAGGCACAGCTTGAAGGTACTGAGAATAGAATTTCAGTTGAACGCAAGAAATTCAATGAATCTGCTCAAGATTATAATACCTATATTAAGAAGTTTCCAAAAAATATTTGGGCTAAAATGTTTGACTTTGAAGTAAAAGAATATTTCAAAGCTATTGAAGGAGCTGATAAAGCACCGAAAGTGGAGTTTTAAAAGAGGTTTGAAGTTTGAAGTTGCCAAGTTTCGTCATTGCGAGGCACGAAGCAATCTGTTTGAGGTTTTTGGTTGCTACGCTGTTAAAAGAAGATAGAAGTTAGATGGTTAAATTGATAAAGTCCCATCGGGACGAAATTATGGTAGAAAACAAGCAAACACGCTCATCAAAAGTCCCGTAGGGACGAAATTATTATAAGAATTTAGAAATTAAAAAGATATTTCTGTAATTTAGTAAGAAAATAAAAATGATTACTTCTAAAGATTTTTTTAGTCAAGAGCAAATAGCACAAATAAAAAATGCTATTAAAGAAGCAGAATTAAATACTTCCGGTGAAATCAGGGTTCATATTGAGAATTTTTGTAAAAAAGATTTATTAGACCGTGCCACAGATGTATTCAAAATGCTTAAAATGCACAAAACAGAATTACGAAATGGCGTTTTGATTTATCTGGCTTTATCTGATAGAAAATTTGCAATTATTGGTGATGCCGGAATCAATCAAAAAGTTGAATCAAATTTTTGGGAAAGTATTAAAGATGAAATGCGAAACCAGTTCTCGCAAGGAAATTTTGTTGAAGGACTATGCGTTGGAATTATTAAATCTGGCGAAAAATTGAAAACATTTTTCCCTTATCAAAAAGAAGATATAAATGAATTATCTAATGAAATTTCTTATGGGGAATAAACTATTTTTTGTTTTTAGTTTGTTGTTTGTTATTTTCTGTAAATCTGTTTTTTGTCAGGACATACCCGAAAGACCGTCTCCTCCAAAATTAGTCAACGACTTTTTTGGTTTATTAGAAGCAAATCAAGTTTCTGAGTTAGAAAC
>MENC01000050.1:15175-21805 GCA_001768155.1 Bacteroidetes bacterium GWA2_30_7 | reverse complement strand
CAGGAAAGCTTGATATTAAATCTGATGTATCTATTGGAAACGAAAAGCCAATTTTCAATGTTGTAAACTCAACAGGAGATACAGTATTTGCAGTTTACGAACAAGGAGTAAGAATAAATGTTTACGACGACCCATTGGCAAAAGCAACCGGAAGCAAAGGAGGATTTGCAGTTGGTGGATTTAGCCCTGCAAAAGGAACTACAACAAATGAATATTTAAGAATTACACCCGATAGCATAAGAATGTATGTAGAAGATATACCTGCAACAAAAGCTACTGGAAGTAAAGGCGGTTTTGCAGTTGGTGGATTTAGCCCCGCAAAAGCCGGATTAACAAATTCATATTTTAGAGTAACAAGCGATAGTACAAGAATTTATACTTCCGATACAGTTTCTGGCTTTGGAGTTGAAAGTTTAGGCTCTGGAACATCAACAAGTTATATGCGATTAACCCCATCAAATTATTTTATAGGTCATCAGGCTGGTGAATCTATTACAACCGGTTTATACAATTCATTTTTTGGTTATCAAAGTGGATTAAATAATCAGTTGGGTAGTTATAATGTTTTTTCTGGCTATAAATCAGGATATTCCAATACAGGAGGTCATTTTAATACATTTTTAGGTTATAAGTCGGGTTTAACAAATACCGGAAGTGATAATACTTTTATTGGCTATCTTGCAGGTAGTTCACATCAATCTGCAGGTGGAAATGTATATATTGGAAGCAAAGCCGGTCAAAATGATGTGGATGGAACTCAAAATGTTTTTATAGGTGAATCATGTGGAGTTTCAAATACGAGTGGATTTTCCAATGTATTTATTGGTTATCAGGCAGGTATGGCAAATACAATAGGAAATTCCAATGTGTTTCTTGGTCAAAATACAGGTATTTCAAATACTAATGGAATTCAAAATGTTTTTATAGGTCCAAGTTCAGGTTATTATAATACCGATGGAGAACAAAATATTTTTCTTGGAACAACTGCTGGACTATTTAATACTATCGGAAGTTATAATATTTTTATAGGTGCAGGTTCAGGAACTCGAAATACTACTGCAAGTAATAATTTATTTATTGGAGGATTTTCTGGAAATATGAATACAATTGGCAGTTCAAATGTTTTTATCGGTAAATACTCAGGTTATCTTAATGAAACAGGCTATTCTAATGTATTTCTTGGAGTAAACTGTGCTATGAATAATGTTGATGGTAGTAACAATTCTTTTGTTGGAGTTAATGCAGGAGAAAAAAATACATCAGGTTCTGCCAACAGTTTTTATGGATTATTTAGTGGAAATAAAAATACTTCTGGAGCCGAAAACTCATATTTTGGAGCCAATTCAGGAAATAATAATCTTATAGGAACTAAAAATGTAATGTTGGGAAATCAAGCCGGTTTTAGTAATTTATCAAATAATAATACAATGATTGGTTATAGTGCCGGATTTAGTAATACTAATGGTAATCATAATATTTTTATTGGAAGCGAAGCAGGAGTGTCCGAAACAGGCTCTTACAAGCTTTATATTGAGCCAACATCTGATGCAGTTCCATTAATTTGGGGTGATTTTTTGACAGATATGGTTGGTATTAATCGAATTGCCACTACAAACACTCTCGAAGTTGGTGGTGAAGCTTCAAAACTTACTGCCGGAGCATGGTTGGCAAACTCTGATAAAAGAATAAAAACAGATATTACAGATATTAATGATTCTTATAAATTAGTACTAGCCTTACATCCTGTAAAATTCAAATATACAGACGAATGGTTAAAACGTAATCCAGCAATTAAAAATCAATATTATTACAATTTTATTGCACAGGAATATCAAACTGTTTTTCCCGAATCAGTAAAAGGCAGCGGCGAATATCTTGATGGCGATTCAAAAGAAATCCTTCAGATTGATTCATACAATGCCCAAATTGTTACAATTAAAGCAGTTCAGGATTTAATTAAAGAAGTTGACAGACTTTCTGTTGAAAACAGTCAATTAAAAAAGAAAATTATAGAAATTGATGAAATTAAAGCCGAAAATAAAGAACTGAAAAATTCAATCGAAAAAATTAATACAACACTTTATTCTTCTACTAAAAATTAAATAATGAAAAAATTAAACTTATCACTCGCAATTTTAATTGTAACCCTCTTACTCCCTTCCCTTTGGGAAGGGTTGGGGTTAGGCTGGAATGGTTCAGGGTTAGTTGCTCAAAACATCGCAATTACCGACGACGACACTTACACTCCAAGTTCATCAGCAATGCTTGATGTAAAGTCAACAACAAAGGGGATGTTAATTCCACGATTAACAACTGCACAACGAGTTGCAATTGTTACACCTGCAACAAGTTTATTAGTTTTCGACACCTCATTAAATGGGTTTTATTATTACAATGGAACTGCTTGGATTAATTTATCTTCCGGTTCATCAAGCGGATTATTATGGAGTTACAGTTCTCCAAATGTTTATTTAACAGGAGCGAGTGATAAAGTTGGAATCGGAATATCAGCACCATTACATAAATTAAGTGTATCTGATAATGTAACTTTAACTGACGGCACAGACGGAAGTTTCATAGATATTCAAAATCAGAACAATAGCACAGGAGCATTAAGTGGACTCCGATTTTATAATGGAACAACAGCTACAACATATAAAGGTGGAATATTTTATAAAGACGCTTTAAGTTTTGGTAGAGGAGATTTAATTTTAGCTAATAATTCTACATCAGCAGCAGGAAATGTTACAAGTTCAGATGCAAGGCTAACAATCAAAAATACAGGAGGAATTGAAGTAAAAGCAACATCTGGTGCAGCAGCTAACGCATCATTATTTCATGTTTTAAATGCAACAGGTGATACAATTTTTGCAGTTTACGACGGTGGTGTCAGAGTAAATGTATATGACGACCCATTAGTTAAAGCATCTGGAAGTAAAGGTGGTTTTGCAGTTGGAGGGTTCAGCCCTGCAAAAGGCACTGTAACAAACGAATATTTAAGAATTACACCCGATAGTATAAGAATGTATATTGAAGAAGGTGCAGCAAATAAAGCAACTGGAAGCAAAGGCGGATTTGCAGTTGGGGGATTTAGCCCTGCAAAAGCAACTCCAACTGATTATTTTAATATTTATGGCTCAAGTACTGCAACTACTTTGAATCCAAGTGAGCCAAGAATATTCTGGTATCCGTTAAAAGAGGCATTATTATCTGGTAGAGTTTTGGTTCAATCGCCCGATAGCGTTGGAACAAATTCGTTTGCAACAGGTTATCAGTCAAAAGCAATTGGAAATTATTCACAGGCAATGGGTTATTCTTGTATTTCCAGAGGAAATTATTCAACAGCAATAGGTAAAAATGCTTTGGCAAATCAGGCTAGTTCTTTTGCCTTTGGTGGTGGCGCTAAAGCTTACGGAACCGATTCTTATGCTTTAGGTTCTGGAGCCGAAGCAATTGGCTCAGGTAGTTATGCTTTTGGTTCAGTAGGCAGGGACTCATCGGGTGTTCCAACCACAACTCCTACAAAAGCAACGGGTTCATATTCAATTGCATTCGGACAAGGTGCATTAGCAAGTGGAACAAGTTCGGTAAGTTTTGGAATTAATAGTACTGCATCGGGTAATTTATCTACTGCAATGGGTTTCAATACTCAGGCAACAGGCAAATGGGCATTAGCAATGGGTAAAGACGCTGAAGCAAGCAGTGAACGCTCATTAGCTATTGGTCCTACAGGATGGTTTTTTTCAGAAGTCCCAACCAGAGCTACAGCTAATTTTGCAACAGCAGTTGGACCAGGTGCTCAAGCAAGTGGATATTGTGCAGCAGCTTTAGGACCATTAAGTATTTCAAGCGGGTATGCATCTGTTGCTTTAGGTACTTTTGCACAAGCAACAGGTGATTATTCAGTATCATCTCAGTTTTCAACAGCAAGCGGTAATAATTCAGTTGCAATGGGAACAGGTGAAGCTACCGGTAACTATTCGGTTGCTTTAGGGGATGGAACTTTAGCCGATGCTTTAGGTTCTATTTCTATTGGCTCTAATTGTACAGCTACAGGCACTTATGCTTTTGCAACAGGTAAAACCGTTGCTCAATCATATAATTCATTTGTTGTCGGAAGATATAATTTAATGTCTGGAACAACAACTTCTTGGGTAAGTACAGAACCATTATTTGTAATTGGAAATGGAACAAGTACTTCGGCTCGCTCAAATGCTTTAACTGTTTTAAAGAACTCTAAAACAGGAATAAATGTTTCAACTCCTGAATCGTATTTACATATTTCAACTGGTGACGGAGTTGGTATGAGAGGTATAATTATTGATACTGATGCTGATGGTACTGATTATGCTCTCAGATTAAGAAGTAATTCTTCAGCTTCCGGCTTAACAGATTCTGATACCAAATTTCTACTTTCCGGTGACGGCGGTATTACTCTTAATGGCGGAACTAAAATTGAAAAAATTCAACATGGAACATATACAGCAGGAACAAACTCAGCCGGTGGTGTAAAAACAGTTACTATAACATTTAACTCTGCTTTTTCAACTACTCCAAAAGTTAATGTAACAGTTAAAGGTGGAAATTATAACGATGTTTTTGCTATAACAACAAGAAGTGTTTCTTCTACTCAGTTTCAAGTTAATATTACAAGAGTTGATAGTCCTTATAGTGGAGGAACTTGGGGACAAACTTTATACTTAGATTGGTTTGCTTGGGAATAATTTTAAATAAAATATATATGAAAAAAATAATTTTTTGCTTAATTGCTTGTAGTTTATTGAATATTAATGAAATATTTTCACAAAACGTTGCCATAACCGACGACGATACTTATACTGCAAACACAACATCAATGCTTGATGTAAAGTCAACAACAAAGGGATTATTAATCCCGCGTTTATCAACTGCACAACGAACTGCAATTGTTACACCTGCAACAAGTTTATTGGTTTTTGATACTTCATTAAATGGGTTTTATTATTATAATGGAACTACATGGATTAATTTATCGTCAGGTTCTTCAAGCGGATTATTATGGAGTTATAGTTCAGCGAATGTGTATTTAACCGGAAGTTCAGATAAAGTTGGAATTGGCACTTCTACACCATTGCATAAATTACATGTAAGTGATAACGTTACTATTACCGATGGTACCGATGGAAGTTATATTGATATTCAAAATCCTAATGCCACAGCAGGCATTCTGAGTGGTATTCGATTTTTTAATAGTTCAAGTTCAAGCCGAATAAAAGGAGGAATATTTTATAAAAATATGCTTAGTTATGGTAGAGGCGATTTAATTTTAGCTAATAATTCTGAAGCAGCTAATACAAATGTAACTTCTTCGGATGCACGTTTAACTATTAAAAATACAGGTGGAGTTGAAGTTAAAGCTACAGCACAAGCAGCAGCAAATGCATCATTATTTCATGTTTTAAATGCTACTGGAGATACAATTTTTGCAGTTTATGACGGTGGAGTTAGAGTAAATGTTTATGACGACCCTACTGCAAAAACATCAGGAAGTAAAGGCGGATTTGCAGTTGGCGGTTTCAGTCCTGCAAAAGGAACATTTACAAACGATTATTTAAGAATTACTCCCGATAGCGTTAGAATATATGTAGAAGATAATCCCGCATCAAAAGCCGCTGGAAGCAAAGGAGGATTTGCAGTTGGTGGATTCAGCCCTGCTAAGGTTGGTTTAACCAACGAATATTTGCGTGTAACAAGTGATACAACAAGGATTTATACAATGGATACAATAGCTGGTTTTGGAATTAAAAATCTTGAAGCTTCATCTACAGGAAATTATTTACGTTTATCACCAAAAAATTATCTTATAGGACATGATGCAGGCAAATCATTAACTACAGGTAAATATAATTTTATTGCAGGATACCAAGCTGCAAAGTATATGAATACAGGAAGTTATAATACTTATATTGGATATCAATCGGGTTATTCCGATTTAAAAGGATTAGATAATGTATTTCTCGGTTATCAATCTGGATATTCAAATGTTGGAGGAACTACTATGGGTTTAGGAGTTGGGTATCAAAATACTTTTCTAGGTAATAAAGCAGGATTTAGTAATACTCAGGGTATAAATAATACATTTGTTGGTAATGAAGCAGGATTTAATAATATAGGAACATTTTCTATACCTTACGAATCATATACTGGTTCATGGAATGTTTTTGTTGGCGACCAGGCAGGTTATAACAATACTTCTGCTTCATATAATCTATATGCAGGGATGCAGGCTGGATATACAAGTACAACAGGAGGTTTAAATGTTTTTCTTGGTGGCAGTGCCGGACGCGACAATACTACGGGTTCATGGAATGTTTTTATTGGAACATCATCTGGAAGAGCTAATGGAACAGGAGAAGAAAATGTTTATATTGGTAATAGAGCAGGATATAGCAATGCTGGCGGTTCAAATAATATTTTTATAGGTAATGAAGCAGGTTCTTATGCAGGTGGAGTTACAGGAAAGTTTATTTTAGATAATTCAAACTCAGGAGAAACAAGCGCTTATATGTATGGTGATATGAGTTCATATACTAATAAGTTTCTTCGTTTAAATGAAAAATTAGGAGTAAATGTTACACCAACTTATCAACT
>MENC01000050.1:10575-15163 GCA_001768155.1 Bacteroidetes bacterium GWA2_30_7 | reverse complement strand
ATGTAATAGATAATACAACCTCTAGTAATAATGCAGCTATTTATGGAATACACGATGTAACCGATGGTTATGGTATTGGAGTTGAAGGGCATGGAGGTTATAAAGGAGTAAGAGGATATGTTTCAACAACTTATTCATCAACAATTTATGGAGGAGAATTTAGAAGCTATAACTATGGAGCAGGTAATTCTTATGGATTATATAGTTACGCTTATGCTACAAGTGGAACAGCTTATGCAGGATATTTTTCTGGAAATGTAAATGTTACCGGTACATTATCAAAAGGCGGAGGTTCTTTTAAAATTGACCACCCGCTTGACCCTGAAAACAAATATCTTTACCATTCATTCGTTGAAAGTCCTGATATGAAGAATATTTACGATGGTGTCGTTGTTCTTGATGCAAATGGTGAAGCAACTGTAACTATGCCCAACTGGTTTGATGCATTAAATAAAGATTTCAGATATCAATTAACCTCTATTGGAGGTTATGCTCCTATTTATATAAAACAAAAAGTGCAGAATAATAAATTTATTATTGCAGGCGGAAATGCCGGTATGGAAGTTTCGTGGATGGTAACCGGTATTAGAAAAGACCCATTTGCTGAACAAAACAGAATTCCAGTTGAAGTCGAAAAATCACAAGAAGAAAAAGGTTTATATTTATATCCCGAAGCTTATGGAAAGAGTCATGATAAAGGAATTGATAACAAAAATATTAACAATAAGTAATTGTTACGAAATAACATGATTAAATACCTACCTCCAAAAAGGGACTCTGCGTCAATTAATAACGCATATTCCTGTAAACAGAGACTCTGCTGGAGCTTAATCAAATGCACATGTTATTTCGTAACAAATTCTAAATAATAATATTCTTCTATTCAGGGCAAAAAAAAATCAGTAATAATATCTGTTTGCTGATTTTTTTTTATTTATAAAAAAGAAATAACTCTAAAATCCGCAGGTTTTATTTTAATTGTAAGCTTAATTTGCTTTCAGAAAAAATTAAACTCTGAAAGAGTTAAATATGAATAACCCTCAATGAAATTGGGGGTTTAGTAATCAATATGCAACTTAACTACGAAGTAGTTGAAAAGGTTAAGTAATGATATTCAACACTTTCAGTGTTGCTATACATTTACATCATTTCCCCAAATTTCATTAGGGGTTATTCACATTAAATCCCGTTGGGATTTTAGAAATCTCTGAAAACAAATCGAACTTACTTTTAATTTATTGTTTTCCAGAAAGGTGAAAACACCTGACTGATGCACAGTGCCTCTTGCTGATGTTTTCACCAGCAAGGAATTACAAATAGACTTTCGGATTTTAGGTAACTCTAAAATCGTTTGCCTGAAATAGCATGTTTATAAAATTCGTAAAACTGTCCTTTAATTTCATCACGAACTCTGCGAAATTCACTCATTATAAATTCTTCAGTTCCTACCGCACAGGATGGGTCATCGAAGGCTAAATGTAAGTTGTTTTTTACATTCCCTGTAAAAACAGGGCAGTTTTTTTTTGCATCACAACATACTGTGATTACAAAATCCCATGAATCAGTTATATATTTTTCTACCGAATTTGATTTTTGATTACTAATATCGATTCCCACTTCTTGCATTACAACAATTGCCTTTTCGTTTAATTTTCCTGAAGCATTTGTTCCAGCCGAACATACTGTTATATTTTCGTCGAATGATTGTAAAAAACCTTGAGCCATTTGACAACGGCAACTATTAGTATTACAAAGAATTAGTATCTTCATCTGTTTCTTTTTTAAATGCCAACTTCCACTATTTATAGATATTCTTTCAGTAATAAATTTGATATCTTCTTTATATGCAATTTCGTCTGCGAAATTAAATAAATCTTTGTTTTTTTCAATATTTTGTTTGTTGTTCAATAATATAAAAACTCCAGGTTTTATTATAGTTCTTAAACGAGCTGATTCAAAAATCACTAAAGCATTAAGGTCTAAATGATTAAATAAATAACTTACGGTCTCTTCTAAATGTATGTCAACTACTTGGACAAAATAAACTTTTGATGCACCGGCTTTTAACATTAGAGATGAATCTTTATCTGAATCATAATTGGTTTCTTCTGAAATAATAAATTTTTCACTTTTTTCAAATATTAATCCTGGATTTACATTATGAAAATGCGGAGTTATTTTAATTGCAATAATTTTATGATTAGTTGAAACCTTTTTGATTATTGAACAAACAAGAGAGGTTTTTCCTACATTTCGACCCGTTCCTGATACTATTAATATATTTTTGAGATTCATTTAATTGATAATATCTAATCTTAATTAACAACAATCACTATCTCCATCGCAACCACAAGTAGGCTCAGTTCCTCTGATATATCCTAATAATATTCCGGCAGCACAACCAACACCAGATTTAACTGCTAATGCGTTTTCGGGACAATTTTTTACACATGCACCACATTCCATACATAAGTCTTTATTTACGATTCTTGATTTACGATTTGCGATTTCAAAAACGTTATGTGGGCAAACCGTTACACACATTGAACAACCGGTGCATTTTTCAACATCAAGTTCTAGTGTTGATACATTTTTTATATAACTTAAGCTCATATTATTTAGGAATTATGATTATTCTAACTTCTAACTTCTGTATTTTTTTACCACATAGACACATAGATTTCACATAGTTAATAAATCAGTCTTCTACTTTTACATTTTAAATTTGATGTTTTACATTTTACATTTCTTTTAAACATCTTCTAACGTCTAACGTCTATTTTCTATCTTCTAAACAAACCTCATAATAATCCACATAATCAGCCCTGTAGCAAAAAATAAAATTTGTATTGGGACAAACAATCGCATTTCTTTTTTAACGCCTGATAATGATGTGAATGTTGACGAACCTGTAAAATTCATTGCTATAAAAGATGCTATTGCTGTGTTGATTAAAAACAATGAAATGTTTTCTATTAAATTATTTCCCATCAAATTAAAATAAAAAATAAAAACAGAAATTAATAATCCGAGTATTAAACCCTTAAAAGCAAATTCTTTAACAGGAATAAATGGTAATAAAACAGGTGTCAGTATAGCTCCCACAAGGTAGGCTGAACAAAGATTTGCAATTAAAATCAGACTATAATTCCACGAATTATTTACAGCAAAGGTGGCTTCAGAAAATCCACTTAAAATAAACATTAATGCAAAAACAAAAAGGAAGTATTTTAAATGTCCAACTATTTCGACAGGAGTAAGTTTTAATCTCTCAAAAAATGGAAAATCAACCGTTCTGTGTTTCTGAGTTGCTTTGTAGTTGTTTTTTAAAAAGTCTTTAATATCAGAGGCTTTTACTGGTCCATATTTAATATTAAAGCCAGTTTCGCTTTTAACTTCGTGTGCTGAAACTCCTACTGCACCAAGCTGAGGTACAATAATTCTTTTATGTTCGACAATTGTTTCAATAGCAAATTCTTTAATTTTTGAAACCAGTTCTTTAGTTCCGAATGTTCCTTTTCCGGCAGCACACCACACGTTAATTCCTTTTGTATCAAGTACAAGAATCCAAGCATTTAATCCATTTAGATTTTTACGAAGATGGTCAAAACTTAGTTTGTAATTTGCAGATACAAAAACATCTGAAGAAGAATCAGGTGAGCCAATTGCATAAAGTCCGGGTTTTACATTGTAGTTATTTCTATTAATATCCCATCGGGCTTTAATTGCACCTTTAATATCGTTAAAATTCAGAATAGTAGAAACAATCGGAATTTTTGTTTTTAAATTAATCTGACCAGTTATGTAATTCATATATTTAGTTTTATGTAATCCAATCTAAATAGTTATCAGGTGTAATAATATTAAATTCACTTTCGGGATATGCTTCTTTCCAACTACTTGGAACTTTTACTTTTTTAGTTGTATTCCATTTTAATTCAAATGCAAATAGATTTCCGTTGCGTTCTTCGAGCCAGTCAATTTCTTGCTGTTGGTAAGTTCGCCAGAAATAATTACTTACAATCATCTCGGTATATGTCTGATATTTAATCCGTTCTGAAAAAAAGTAGTTTTCCCATAATTCGCCAACATCGTTTCGCAACGACAGTGGGCTAAAGTTTGAAATTATTGCATTTCTAATACCATTATCAAAAAAGTACCATTTGCTTGTTTTGGTAACTTCGCTTCTGAGATTTCGACTAAAACTTGGTAATTTATAAATAACGAACACTTTAGATAATAAATCTAAATATTTTTCCACGGTATTTCGGCTTAAACCTAATTTATTGCTAATTTCATCGTAAGAAACTTCTTTCCCTATCTGAAATGCAATAAGCCTTAGTAGGTTAAGCATTTTAGATGAGTTTTTTATTCCGTCAAATTCGAGGATGTCTTTTAATAAGTATGAGTTGGTTAATTCGTTCAAATACACAGCTTTATCATTATATCCGGCATAACTGAGTAATTCTGGATAATTTCCATAAATCATTCTTTCTTCGAGCCTAGATTTTGTATTTATAAGGTTTTCAGTTTTTGAGTACTCCATTTGAGCAATGGGATACATATAATGTGTTATTTTTCTGCCGGT
>MENC01000050.1:1910-10492 GCA_001768155.1 Bacteroidetes bacterium GWA2_30_7 | reverse complement strand
TGTAATTTTCGATACTTCTATTTTCGAGTATATCAATCGTAGTAAAGTCCTCACCACTAAGTTCTAATACTTTTTCTGTAAAATCTTCATTTATCATTTTTTTTAGTAAAAAAGTTTTGCCAACTCTTCGCGGACCAACTAAAAGCATTACTTTACCTGATTTAATTCTTTTAAAAATCAAATCTTTTATTGCTCTTTCGATATTCATTTTAGTTTAAATTTACTACAAATGTAATATTTTTTTCATTCAAATGAATAAATTTCATTAAATTTATTCAATCAATTGAATGAATTATATTAAAATTATTCAACGCATTGAATAAATTTCATTAAAATTCTTCAATTGGAAATAAAAATTAGTAAGTAAAAATTAAATAAAATCCGGCTAATAACATTACTGCACCTGCTATATAGGTAATAATTTTTCCTGCATTTTTCATAGAATCTGAAAATTTTGCAAAACTCAATTGTATTCCTGCTATTGCAATTGTATATGGAATTGTATGTCCAATTGCAAAAGCAACCAGAATAATTACTCCCCAAATTACACTTGCTTTTATAAATGCTGCTCCAAATAAAATTGGTAAAACCGGATTACAACAAGCCGAACACGACATTGTAATTCCTCCGGCAATTAGTCCTAAAATTAATCCTGGAACAAATCCTTTTTTCTCTGATTTATAGTTAATTGAAGGTAATTTAATTGGGATTAATCCGAATGATAAAAGTCCGAAAATAATTAAAATTATTGCCGATAGAAGTTTCCAGTATGAACCCACAACTTCTGCAACAGATGACCCAATATAACCAATTAATGCACCAACTAATGCAAGTGAAAAAACTGAACCTATAAAAAAAGCTATATTAAAAGAAATGATTTGCTTTTTTGATGATTTTACCGAAAAGCCGGTAGCATATCCTGCAACTGAGCCAATTATAGCATAGTTACAGCAAGAAGCAAAAGTTGCAATAAATCCTAACAGAAACGATGCTATGACTATTGTTGCCGAGCCTGAATCAGAATTAACAACCTGATTTATCCACTCATTCATGAGTTACTTCTTTAGAAGGGCAACATGGTTTAGAGCTTTCTTTACTTTCTCCTGCACATGCCGGAGTTTGCTCTTTTGCACAATCTACTTTTTCTTTATCGGGGCAACATGAGCCGTCTGCTTTTGAGTTATTTGCCTGAGTTTCGGGCGAAGCAATAAAGAGTTTGTAAACTATTAAGAATATTGCTATTCCTAATACTGCAAAGAAAATAATTTTGCCGGTAATGCCTGATTTTTTGCTACTTGTGTCGCAACACGAACTGTTATTGTTTGAATCATCTCCTCCACAACAACATTTGTTTTCTTTTTTGGTTTCCATAATAATTGATTTATATAATTAACAACATTTGAGAATATTTTCACCTGATGAAACAGAATTTGTAAACACTTTTATTAAATCGAAATATTTATTTACAACATCATAGTTAAGACAATAATTGACTTTAACTCCATCAATTTCGCCTTGTATTAATCCAACTTTTTTAAGTTCCTGTAAGTGTTGCGAAACCGTTGTTCTGCTTAATGGTATTTCTTTAGTAATATCGCCCGACATGCAATTGCAACATTTTGAAAGATGTACAAGAATTGCAACACGAGCAGGGTGGGATAGGGCTTTGCACAATTTTGCAATTTCTTGAAATTCAGAATTAAAATTATTTTCCTTTGAATAAGTCATAGATAAAATGAAATATGACGCAAACATACGTCATATTTTTAAATTTTAAGAATAAATTTTTATGTTTTAGAAAATATTTGATTGGGGTATTAATCTTCCTGATTAATTCATAAAAAACAATTGAACATTAGAACAACGAAAATAGAGTAACGAAATGATTTTTTTCTAAATTCTGACTTCAAATGTTCAAATATTCGAATGTTCTATTGTTCACATAATTAAAAAAACTTGTGAATAATTTAGGCTATAATAAATTCTAGTACTTTTTCAAGCTTAATTCCTCTTGAGCCTTTAACCAGAATGTAATTGTTTTGAATAGGGTTTTGTTTTAAGAATATTGTTAATTCGTCAACGTTACAATAAGTTTTATATAATGAGTTATTATTTATTTTGCAAAAAGTTTTTCCCACCAGAAAAACATTTTTAAAATGTAATTTTGAAATTAATTCAGTTACAGTAAGATGTTCTGTTTCAGAAATAACTCCAAGCTCAAGCATATCACCAATAATTAATGTTTTTTCGGGGAAATCAATTTCATGAAAATTTTTTATTGCAACCTCCATACTACTTGGATTTGCGTTATAAGCATCCATTACAATATTGTTGCTTTTGCCTTTTATAAGTTGTGAGCGATTATTTGATGGTGTATAGTTTTCAATCGCAGAACAAATTGCAGAATCTTCAACATTAAAATATTTGCCAATTAAAATTGCAGCTAAAACATTATCAGTATTATACGAACCAATTAAATTTGTTTGTATTTGATATGATTTATTAGTTCTATTCGACCACTCTATTTTAATAAATGGATTCATCGAAACGAGTTTGCCAGAAATGTAATTTGTAGAATCTTTTCCATAAGAATAAAATTCTTTGGCGTTATTTATTTGCATTAATAACTGATTATCAAAATTAATAAATACTATTCCATTTCGGGTAAATAAAAAATCGTATAATTCTTTCTTTGTATTTATGACACCTTCATAATTGCCAAAGCCCTCTATATGTGCTTTTCCAATATTAGTAATTATGCCAAATTCAGGTTCGGCAATTTCGCACAATAATTTAATCTCATTCGGATGATTAGCTCCCATTTCGATAATTCCAATATCAGTATCTTTTGTAAGGGATAATAGTGTTAGGGGAACACCTATGTGATTATTTAAATTTCCTTTTGTATAGATAGTTGCATATTTTTGACTTAATACTGCGTTAATTAATTCTTTAGATGTTGTTTTTCCGTTTGAGCCTGTAATCCCGATAATTTTAGCTTTCATCTGTTTTCGATGAAAGTTTGCAAGATTTTGTAAAGTTTTTAAAACATTGTCAACTAAAATATATCTATCATCAATTTTGAAATTATTGTTATCAATAATTGCATAAGATGCTCCTTTTTCAATTGCTGATTTTGCATAAGCATTTCCGTCAAAATTTTCGCCTTTTAATGCAAAAAAAATAGAATTTGGTTTAATATCTCTTGAATCGGTTGATATTGCAGGGTTTGATAAGAATAGTTTGTAGATTTCGTCTAATTGCATATAAAGAGTGTTTGAAGTTTGAAGTTCAAGGAAAATTGTTACATTGTTAAATTGTTACATTGTTGTTATTCAGTTTAATCTTAGTAAATTCAATTTGCTTTCAGAAAAATTTGCACGTAGAGCATTAATGACCATAAAAACTCAAACCACTGTTTAATATTTTCCCGTAGGGAATATACAACATTATACAAGAGGATATTGTAGTTTGCCATATTTACTTTTTTGTAAATGTCCTACGGACAAGAATTTATTTATATATTGTATTTTATTGACATTGAAGCCCTACGGGCTATTAAATAAATCAATTAGAGCTTACCAATCTTACACTTCGAGAGCATCAGTGTCCAAAAATCCCAAATTGTAAATCCTAAATCGAAAATTTCAAAATCCCAAATCCTAAATTCTAAATCCAATTACTGCACTTTTACCCAATTTTTATTTTTAAAACTGCATTTTGCATAAGATTCATCAATATGAATATAAGTAGTTTCTAATTTTTTTTCAACCCATGTATTTACAATATTTTGTTTTTTAAATGCAAGTGCATCATCTTGAATGCGTTGATAATCGTCTTTTAAATTGGCTTTATGAGGTTTAGATTTTGATTTTACTTTCATAAATTTGAAAACAATTTTGCCTTTTTCGTCGCGAGTTTGAAATGTTTTAGAAACCTCGCCAATATCTAAATCTTTTATGGCATAATATGAAGTTGGGTCAATTTGACTGGTTTCAAATTTTGAAGTACCGGTATAAGGATTTGTCATTAAGCCACCATTGTATTTCGATTGGCTGTCTTCTGAATATTTGTCAGAAGCTGCTTCGAAAGTAATTGTCCCATTACGAATATCATAAGCAATGCTATCAAGCTTTTTTTCAAGGTTTAACATAAGGTCGAAAGATGGTTTTGGAGTTAATAAAATATGTCTGACATTAACTAATTCGCCCTTTTTTTCGATTAACTGAAGTATATGATAACCAAATTCTGTTTCAACTATTCTGGAAACTTCACCTTCTTTTATATTGAAAGCAACTGCCGCAAATTCGGGAACTAATTCGGAACGAGAAACCAAACCTAACTCACCTCCTTTTTTTGCAGAACCTGGATCTTCAGAGTATAATACAGCAAGTGTTGAAAATTTATCTCCATTAAGAATTCGTTCTCTAAATTCGTTAAGTTTTTCTTTTACAGCTAATTTCTCATCGTCAGAAATAATAGGATACATTGCAATTTGCTGAATTTCAAGTTCTGTATTAATAAATGGAATGCTATCGACAGGAATTTCTTTCATATATGCTTTTACTTCTGATGGCGTGATTTTAATGTCATCAGTAATTTTTGATTGCATTTTTTGTGTAAGAAGCTGTTCTTTAATATTATCTCTAAGGTCTTCTTTCATTTCAACTAATGATTTTCCAAAGTATTCTTCAAGTTTTTCTTCTGACCCAATTTGTGAAATAAAATATTTAAAGCGACTTTCCATTGCAGAATTTACTTCTTTTGGTGTAACTTCAATGCTATCAAGTTCTGCTTGATTTAGTAATAATTTTTGAAAAAGTAATTCTTCCAAAATTTCACATTTTGCATCACCGGCTGACTCATAGCCTTGAAGTTTTAATTGATGATACTGACTTTCGACATCGGAAAGAAGAATAACTTTGCCGCCAACAACACTTAACACTTGGTCTAATACTTTGTCTTGCGAAAAGGTTGAGAAATTAAAATAGAAAATTGCGATGATTATTAATGGTATATATTTCATTGTTAAATTGTTACATTGTTTGTTTGTTTGTTTGATGTTTGAAGTTAGCTACGCAGTTAAATCCTAAATCATTTAAATGTTTCAAAGTTTTTTGTTCTAACGGCATCTTCGTACAAATTATTTTCAGTTTCTTTTATTAATAATATTTTTTTTCTATTCTGAATAAGAGATTTTATTTGACCAGAAATAAATGATAACGGAGCAATTTCGTTTTTTGTTTTAATTTCTTTAATATTTAATAAATATTGATAAAGCGAATCTTGAGTTTCGTAAAATTTGCTATATTTAATAAATGTTTCAAGGTCTTGAATAGGAGAGGGTAGAAGCGAGTTTACATAAGTAAATTCGAGCCAGTCGTTTTGAAAAAAAAATGTGTCGGCATTGTTGGTACACAGTTCTTCTAATTTAATTTTTTTGTCTTCATCATCAGACCATGAGAGATTTTTAATTTTGTTATAGATTTGATTATCTTTTTTAATTTTAATATAAAATGCTTTGATTATAATTTTATCAAGTTTAAATTCCAACATGTTATCTTTATAATATTCTTCTAGTTCAGAATTACTTACAGATGTATCCGATTTTTGAGATATTAATTTTTGTTCGTAACGATGCACCAAAAGTGTATTTTTATAATCTTCAACTTGTTGCTCAAGTTCAGATAATTCATCATCTGATAAATTGATATAAGCTTTTTTAAGCATTAGATTTTTTTTTGCCCATTTCGAAATATAATTTTTTACATATTCAACGCTGTCGTTTCCTTTAATATATTGAGGAATTTCTTTTTGTAACTCGTTTTTATAAAGGTAAATATCGTTTATTCTTGCAACAAGATTTTCTTTTTCAACTTCAGAGTTTTTACATGAAAAAATAAAAAATAAACTTAGAAAGATAAGTATATAAGTTCCAAGACTCAAGTTCCAAGTCTCAAATTTCAAATCTTTAACGGTCATAATTTGTTTATAATTGAAGCAAGTATCAATCTTAGTTCTGTAGATTCTTTAACTAAATACTCACATTTTATTAATTCACCTAATTTTAATCTTTTAAAAATCCTTAAAAAATAATTTGATTCACGCATTTCTTTTAGAGCAATACCTATTTTAGTTTTAGCATCAGGTCTAGTTGGAGAACCTTGAGATTCTTCATAATTTGCACCACTGGAAGTTGAAGATTTAACAAGCTGCCTTTTCATATCCATTGTTTCAATAGAATTTTTGACTGTTCGCAAACATAAAATTACATCAACAGCAAATATTTCCAATCTTTCGCAAAGATCACCTTTTTTAACCATTATTTATTTTTGCCATTTCTTTGAATTTGAAATTTGGAATTTGGAACTTGAGATTTATTTTTCACTCACATTTTGGATTATTACAATTAAATCTACTTAATAGTATATAAAAGCTCTTTGTTCACCTTAACAGAGTATTTTGCTCTCAATGTTTTAATCCATTCAATCTCCAAATACGACTGATAATCAGCAGTTACAAGTCCTTTAGCTTCTTTAAGCAGCTTTGGTGTTGGCTCTATTATTTTATTAATTGCTACAAAAACAACTTTGTCTTTTATGTTATAATTTGGACTTAATCCTAGATTCCAATTAGTATTGTCAACTGTAACATTATCACCTTTCAGGAAAACTCCATCTTCGAGTAAAACCTTCAACGATTCATCATTTTTAGTTACTTTAATAAATTTTAATACTGTTTCATCGTAAGTATTTCCATTGGTTATTCTTTTTTCTGCAATTTTTCTGATTCCTTCTGCAATTTTTTCGTTAGGGCATGTATAAATTGAAGCATTTACTCTTTTGTCCCACATATATTTATCTTTAACGGCTTCATGAAATTTTTCTAAGCCAACAGAATCTTGAACTGCTTTTGACCAAACCATTTTGTCGGTTAATTCAAATAATAAAATACCATCGTGATATTCGTTCATTAAAAATCTAAATTCAGGATATTTTTTTTCAAGCTGACTGTCTTCATAATCTAAAATTGATTTATCAATAAACTCATCTAATTTAGAATTAATTAATTCGTTAAGTCTTGATTCAGTTACTTTTCTTTGATTAGACTCTAAATATTTTGCAAATTGATATTGCGAAATTGAAATATTTGCGAAATTGAAAATGGGTTTATTTAATTTTTCTTCTGTGCCGGCTTTCCATGTTCCTTCAGTAAAAGTTTTATCGATAGTTTTAATAAATTCATCTATATTTTTCTGATTTTGAGCATAACTGTATTCAGTTTTAAGTTTATTTACTAAAGATTTTTTACTTTTTTCGGAACGTGCATCACGAGCAATTTTATTTTTGATTTCAGTTTTTAATTCTTCATAAGTGCCAATTGGCTTTTTGTCAATTAATTTAATAATATGCCAACCAAATGAAGTTTGAACAGGCTCTGAATAATCACCTTTTTCTTTAAGACCAAATGCTGTAACTTCAAATTCGGGAACCATTCTGCCAGTTCCAAACCAAGGAAGTTCTCCACCTTGTTTTGCAGAACCTTTATCGTCAGAATATTGTTCGGCAATTGCTTTAAAGTCGCTTCCTTCTTTAAGTTTATTATAAGCTTCAAGAATTTTATTTTTTGCAACTTCAATATCTTCTGGTTTTGAATCTTTAGGTACAGTTACCATAATATGTGCAACTTTTATTTGACCTTGGTTATCTCTTTTGTCGGTAACTTTCAAAATATGATAACCAAATTGTGTTCTTGCAGGAATTGAAACTTCGTCAATTTTTAATCCAAATGCAACAGTTTCAAACTGATAAACCATTTGAAATGCTGTAAAAAAACCTAAATCGCCACCATTACTTTTTGCTGATGGGTCGTCTGAAACTTCCATTGCAACTTTGTCAAAAGCTTCGCCGGCTAATAATCTTTTACGAATTTTTAATGCTTTGTTATAAGCTATTAATGTGTCTTTTGGTAATGCATTTTCTTCTAATTTAATCAATATATGACTTGCTCTAACGTCTGATTTCATTCGTTCGTAAGCTTCAAGTAAGATATTCTCATCAGCATCTTTATCAATTAGATACGGTTTTGAAAGTTGAGAACGATAACCGCTTAACTCGTTTATAAATGATTGAGCTGTGTCTAATTTTATCTCTTGTGCCTCTAAAACTTTCAATTTGAAATTTATGAATAATTCCATATAATCATCAAGCGATTTTTGGTCGGCTGGAGCGTCTTTCAAATTATTATTCTTTTTATAAATTCGCTCGAATTCTGATTTCGACACAGATGTATTATTAATTGTAACTAAAGTTTCGTTATCATTACTCTGTGCAAAAACTACATTTGAAATAATTAAAATACTGAAAAATAATACTAATTTTCTCATAGTGAATAATTTGGTTATTAGTTAATAGTTGTTTGTTCTTTTTATTAAATTTTAAATTGTTTCAGGTTTCAGGTTTGAAGTTGACTACGCTGTTAAATCCTAAATCCTAAATTAGATTGCTTCGTGCCTCGCAATGACGTAAATCGCAAATCCTAAATCTTAAATTTTACATATTAAATATTACATTCTTTATGAT
>MENC01000050.1:0-1664 GCA_001768155.1 Bacteroidetes bacterium GWA2_30_7 | reverse complement strand
TGTTCCGGCAAATAACGAACCTGCCATTACACAACTTGCTCCGGCAGCAATTGCTTTTACAATATCGCCAGAATATCTTATTCCACCGTCGGCTATTACCGGCACACCGCTGTCTTTAATTTCCTGATATACATTATATATAGCAGAAAGTTGTGGAACTCCAACGCCTGCAATTATTCGGGTTGTGCAAATAGAACCTGGTCCGATTCCTACTTTTAAAGAATCGGCTCCTGCTTTAACTAAATATTTTGCGGCTTCGGCTGTAGCAATATTTCCTACAACTATATCAATTTCAGGATATTTCGACTTGGCTTTTTTCAAAATGTCGATTACTCCTTTTGAATGTCCATGAGCAGTATCAATTACAATTGCATCGGCATTTGCTTTTACAAGTTCATCAATTCTGTCCATTGTGTCGTGTGTAATTCCTACTCCTGCAGCAACTTGCAATCGTCCTTTCGAATCTTTGCAAGAATTTGGACGGTCTTTGGCTTTTGTAATATCCTTATATGTAATTAATCCGATTAGTTTATTATCATTATCAACAACCGGAAGTTTTTCGATTTTATAATTTTGTAAAATAAAAGCAGCTTTTTCTAAATCAACAGATTGTGTGGTTTTGATAATATTTTCGGAAGTCATAACTTCCTCAATTTTTTTATTGTGTTCTTCTTGAAATCTTAAATCGCGGTTTGTAACAATTCCAATTAAAATTTTATTTGCATCAACAACAGGTATTCCGCCGATTTTAAATTCTTTCATTAAATTTAAAGCATCGCCCACAGTAGCTTCTTTATTTATTGTAATAGGGTCGAAAATCATTCCGTTTTCAGCTCTTTTTACTTTTTTTACCTGAATAGACTGTTCTTCAATTGACATATTTTTATGAATAACCCCTATGCCACCTTCACGAGCCATTGCTATTGCCAAATTAGCATCGGTAACTGTGTCCATTGCTGCCGAAACAATTGGAGCATTAAGCCTAATATTTCTTGAAAAATATGAGCTTAAACTAACGTTTCTAGGTAAAACTTCTGAATATGCCGGAACTAATAATACATCGTCGAAAGTTAAACCTTCTGTTAATATTTTATCTGCTAAAAAAGTCATAATATTGACTAATTTTTATTAATTTTAAAATTGTAGCAAGTTACAAAAATTGAATAAATAAAAAATAAAAAAAAATTCGCATCTTCGTTTTAACATTTATTATGTTTGAATTTGACTTTATTTAGAGAAATATTACTGAAATACTGGGGTTATTCTAACTTCAGACCTCTTCAGGAAGACATCATAAAATCGGTTTACGATGGCATTGATACTCTTGGACTTATGCCAACCGGTGGTGGAAAATCTATAACTTTTCAAGTTCCGGCACTTGCCAAAGAAGGCGTTTGTTTGGTAATTACTCCTTTGATTGCTTTGATGAAAGACCAAGTCGAAAATTTGAAAAAAAGAGGCATTAATGCTAAAGCTGTTTATACCGGAATGACTCGTGAGGAGTTAGAAATTACTTTAAATTATTGTATGTATGGAGATATAAAGTTTTTATATTTATCGCCAGAGCGAATCGGAACAGAGCTTTTTAGAAATAAAGTTAGAGGAATGAATATTAATCTTATAGCTGTTGACGAGGCTCATTGTATTTCGCAGTGGGGTTACGA
>MENC01000049.1 GCA_001768155.1 Bacteroidetes bacterium GWA2_30_7 | reverse complement strand
TCGCCACCTGTCCACCTGTTCCTGAAAGTGTGTTATCGGGAGTAAATGGAGAAAGCCCACCAATTAAAGCTCCATCAGGCAAATCCATACCTTCGGGATAAATAAATTTAACTGTATAAACATTCATATATTTACTATAGGACCAAGAGTTTGCAGTCATAACATTATATTGTGCATATTCTGTGGCTGGGTCGTAAACTCTGTCAATTCCATCAGTGCAGTTTCCGTCTGGGTCTAATTGGGCTAATCGAAATTCAATGTCGAAACTTGCAGCACGAGATTTAAAAGTTGAAAAAGTATTTGCTGTATCTGCATTCTGGCGATTATAATCTAAGTTCATTTTTACAACTGCATCTTCAATCTGTTCTTTTGCAATGTTTTCTGTTCCACCAATATGTATAACATGAAACACAACCGGAATAATTCTTTTGCCATTTATTAAAGTGTCTGTTTGAATACTTTTAAAAGCATTAGGATTCAGTTCAAGCTCTTTCTGAATAGCCTTCAAGTTTTCTTCGTAAGCAAAATATTTATCTCCTAATTCTGGATTTTGTTTTAAATTTTTCTTGATAATTTCATCCATATAGCAACTATGAACTTGTGGTTGCTGTGCAAAAACAGCATAAGATGTTACGAAAAATAATGATAATAGAGTTAGTAAATAATGTTTCATTTTATAGATTTTTAAATATTAGTAAAAATTTATAGAGTAAAAGTAGATAAAAAATTATGAAAATTTAAGCTGAGTAACAGCTTTAAGGTTAAAAATTTACTAAAAATTTGGGAAGTTGTTAATTTGTTGTTAAAACAAAGCATTATTTTGAATACTTCGCCACAAATTGGTAGTTACTGAGAAATGCAAAGGTTCTATTTTTGGATTTGGAAAGGATTCGTATAGATTGGCGTTGGAAAGTTTTAATACGTAGTAATAAACTTCGTTTTAACATTATTAATTTTCATTTATAATTTCCTTCTCTAAATCGTAAATCATTTTTATAAATATTTTTTCTAAAATATTTTCTTTTTTATTATTGGTTGGTTTCTCAAATCTAAAAGATGATATAATAAAATTTGTTGATTCTCCCATTTTTAAAATCTGTTTAAATATACCAGATAAAGACAATAAGGAATCTTTCATTGAATCGCCAAACTCATAATTAATTGAAGCATAATCAGGACTATAATTTATTCGACCTGTTTTTTTACCTTTTAAAAAATTATTTAATTTTTGTGGAAACAATATACCTTGAGAAATGTCACAAAAAGTAAGAGAAAACCGTCCTTCATATCTATTTAAGCTAGAATTAAACAAGGAGTCATCATATAATAAACCCTTAATGTCAACATTATTAAATTTTAAACCTCTAATACCTGAATAAAATATATTAAAATACTCAAAAATAGAATTTGAAAAATCACACTGAATTAAATTGGAATCATTTATTACTAGTCTTTTAAAGTACGAATATGAAAAATTTAAATGAATTAGATTTAAATTATTATACACTAAATCAAAAACATTATTTTCCATATTAATACCTACAAATAATTCACGCCCCCAATATGGTACTGTACCATAATTATAATTCCAATTACGAATTAATTCAAATAAATATGTTGCATCCAAATTATAATTAAAAAATTTCTTATTCTCAATTTCATTAACAATTATGTTACCAGCAATTAAAGCAAGCCATTTATCTATTTCATTAAAATTTCTCTTAAACTTATGAATACTCATTAACTCATTTTTAAACAAAATTGTATGATTAGATGGTTCATCTAACATATAAACTTTTGATGATTCTAGTATTTTTTTACATAATATTTCAATTTTATTAATTTCTTTTTGAGTAATAGGAAAATCATTAATTATATCATCATTTAACTTGTTTTTTGAAAAAATTTCGTCTTCGTATTTTTCAAACCACTTTGTGTTAAGTCTTGTTGAATATAATTTTTTATTATGCTTATTTATTGCCATAGAAGATAACAACGGAATAAGCAATTCCCGTTTAGCAAACACACTTTTATCGTTTGAATCGCCTAAAGCACACTCTTTTAATAAAACCAATAAGCCTTTAAGGAAGTCTATTGTTTGGTCTGTTGGTAAACCTATTGACAATCTAATTCTGGCTTCTTCAACGTCAGTGCTTTCTTCAATAGCATACTTTATAATTACCTTTAAATAATATTCTGCCAATAAAATTTCAGCAAATGACTGATGTTGAAAATGCAAAGTGTTTTCTTTTTCACCAAGATAAGAATGAGATAAGAAATGAACAGACTCAATGTCTTTAAAATCATTTAAAACTTTTCTATCATCTCTGTCAATTTCCTTTCCTTCAATTGTTCTGCAGATGTCTGCTTTGGTCAAAGATGTTTGTTCGCCACTTTGTCTTTTGTACTGCCAAAGAAGAGCAGATGCATGTAAAATATTTCTATATACAAATTCATCTTCTAAGCAAACAGACTTACAATCATCCTTGTGCTTGGCATCTCTTGTAAGTTGATTTAAAAATGAAATATATACACCAACTTTTCCAAAATCAATAAAATTTGAATTTGAAATAATTAATTTATAAATCATATAGGCGAATATTGGCCTTTTCAGTTCGCTTTCTTTCAACACTTTATTATAAAGTTCTTTATATAAATCAATTTTATTCCTTTTTGTTATTCTTGTAAATATTTTATTAGAGAAACCGGAAAAATCTTTTTCATTTTTAAGATTCAATGCCAAATAATTATTAAGTGCAAATTCTATATAATTATCAAACTGTTCCTTTTTGAAACCATAAACAGAAATATAATTACTAGTATATTCTTTACTTTTTGACTCATTTATTTTTGATTCTTTTATTTCAATTTTATATGGTTTATATTTAGTTATTTGCTCCTTTAATCCTTTAGCAATTGGTCGAGATGCAATTATAATTCTGTTTAGTCTTTGATTGATACTATCAATATTTTGTATTTCTTTTATATCTTTAATTACTTTATCTATATTTGTTTCTGAAAGTTCTCCACATTCATCAAGTGAATCAACTAAAAAGAAATAATTTTTCTTTTTAAAATAATCATCTTTAATATCAATTTGAAATCGAAATGATAAATATTTAGCTAAAGCACCCAAAGAGGTTGAATTAGCATATTTATCGTATTCATTTAGATTAATATAAACAGGAAACAAACCTTCATGAGTTTTCAAATATTGTTGTGCTAATTTAGAAGCCAAGTTGTGCAAAAAGCTTGTTTTTCCTTTTCCAAAATCAGCAATAAGAAATAAAATATTATTTAAATAACCTTCATTACTATTTTTATATGAATCAAAGTACTCCTCAATTAATGTATCTACCTTATTTAAATTGGATTCAAATTTTTCTATTTCTTTTAATTCTTTTAATTCTTTTACACTTTTTGAATAATAATATTGATTTTTTTCTGACTTATCATTTGTATCTTCATCTATTAGTCCATATCCACGTATATCCTGCCATGTT
The DNA here is from genome assembly GCA_001768155.1 of Bacteroidetes bacterium GWA2_30_7. Lineage (GTDB taxonomy): Bacteria > Bacteroidota > Bacteroidia > Bacteroidales > GWF2-33-38 > GWA2-31-9. Next base: position 5,258 of record MENC01000049.1, on the reverse strand, counting down.
CCAAAGGTATCCTGATATTTCAATTCTTCTCCTTCAACAAATCCAAGTTTTGCTAAATTTTTCATATAAATTAGCAAATTCTTTTCATTTTCTCTAATCCATTTACCCTTTGTATCGTCAATATGTTTCAAAAAATTATCGTGCCCAAAAGTGTTTACTATACATTTTGGGATATTTAAATTAAAATCTTTTACAAACAAATCCATTATATCTTCATTTATCCCTGATAATAAAAATATTTTTGTTATTGTTTCTTTTATGAATTTAATGGCTGGATGATTGTTTGATTCGTTGATTAAAGGAAAATCACTTTCATTTATTTTTTCATTAAAATCTTTAAATGAATTTTTAAGTGTTATTGCAAAAGCCTCTTTATCTAAAGAACTATTAATCTCATCTTTAATAACTAAAAATGAGTTTAAAGCTTGATTAAAACCAGCTTTCATATAGGTATTGAATCCTAAGTTTTTAAATTTATCTTTCTTTTCATTTTCATAATTTTGTGAAAATGTAGTGCTATATTTACTCAATAATAATTGTAATAAATCTTTTGCTTCATTTGATATACCTTCACTGATTAAAGTTTTATATGTAGTTGAATCAATGCTATTTATTAAGTTGGAAAAACCATATCCAAGCCTACCATCTGATTCCCAAATTTCTAATGATAATAAACTATGTTTTTTATAAACATATTGGTCTTCAAGCAATTTGCAAATCTTCTCTATTTTAGTAATTGGTTTGAGTGTTTTTATTTTTTTTGCTATGTCAACTCTATCAATAACATTTTTATTTAAATCAAATTCAAATTTCCCATCAACAATTTTAGCAACCTCTTTTATTGATGCATTCTGGTAACTATTTTGCTTTTCAATTAAGTTATATATATAGATTTCATCAAATTTTTCATAAAATTTTCCTTTTACATACTCTTCAAGTGTTTTCTTTATTTTTTCAATGTTATTTATTGAAGTTATTTGAAATGCAATTTTATTAGTTTTTGTACACCCAATTGTAATATGTTCATCAGTAGCCAAATCAATACCTGGATAGTTTGCTTTCTCAGTATTTAAATTTATTAACTGAGTATCAAATGTTATATTTAAAATTGGGATTAAAACATCCTCTGAGATAATATTTATATCATAAAGTTTTAACTTTCCGTTGTCTTTTACTTCATTTGAAGCCTGCAAAAGTAAAGTTGTTATTTTTGTGATTAATTCGTGTTGTTTCATATGATTTAACTTAAATAAAATATCTGAATAATTGCTTATTATTAAAATAATCTTTTAAAACAAATATAAAGTATTTGTAACATATAACAATTTATCTTCATATTTAAAAATTATCCGTATTTTTAAAGTTCATTAATTTACTGAAAAATGAAATCAATTTTAATCTTCTCATTGTTTTTTCTGTTTTTTTATAAACCCGGCAATTGCCAGGTTACAGTAACTCCTTCGTTACCATCAACTGACGATAATATTACTGTAATTTTTGATGCTTCAAAAGGAAATGCTGCCCTAAATGGATTTACCGGAACAGTTTATATGCACACAGGCGTAATTACCACTGCAAGTACAAGTAACAGCGATTGGAAATACACAATCGGTAACTGGGGAACAGCCGATGCCAATGTTGCTATGGAAAGTCTGGGAAATAACCTGTATAGAAAAACTTACAATATTCGCACATTTCATTCTATTCCATTAGGAGTTGATGTACTGAAACTTGCTTTCGTTTTTAGAAATTCAGACGGAACTATCGTTGGACGTACTTCTTCTAACACAGATATTTTAATTACAACAAATGCTTATAAACTGCAAAACTATGTTTCAAACACATTCACAAATAATAAGTTAACTATCAATGCACAAAATGGAAAAATGACAATTGAACCTTTTGCTTCAAATATGGCAAAAATTGCAATTTATCCCGATGGAGTTATAAGCCCTGATACAACTTACAGCGTAGTTTTATCTCCTTCTGCAACAACCGCAGTTCTAACAGATAGTACTGATTATTTTGAGTTAAACTGTGGAAATCTCAAAGTTCATATCGCAAAAAATCCAATCAGATTATCGTATAAAAGCAATGGAATTACAGTTTTAAACGAAGAATCGGGATATTTCAGCACAAGCGATACTAAAGGACTTCGTTTTAAAATTTCTCCTGCCGAAAGTTTTTACGGAACAGGTTCAAGAGCAACTCCAATCAATAAAAATGGACAATCGTTTTATTCCTATAACGAGGCACATTACTCATATTCAAATGGTTCGTCAACCCTGAATATAAATATTCCATTTATAATGTCATCATCTAAATATGGAATTTATATTGAGAATAGAACTGCCGGAAATTTTAATATCGGAAATTCCGAAGATTCTGTTTTTCAATATACTGTTGAAGACGGAAAATTATCGTATTATGTAATTACAGGTTATTCTTTTGATGAAATATTAAATAATTATACAAACTTAACCGGAAAACAACCTTTGCCTCCACTTTGGGCTATGGGATTTTTGCAATCGAGATTTGGTTATCAATCAGAAACTGAAACAAGAAACACTGTAGATTCAATTTTACAAGACGGTTTTCCATTAGATGCAATAATTTTAGATTTATACTGGTTTGGTCAACTAGGCGATATGGGAAATTTTACATGGAACTCAGGCAATTGGCCAAATGCAACAGGAATGATTAGCGACTTTAAAAACTTGGGTGTAAATACAATTCTGATTTCTGAACCTTATGTTACTCAAAGTTCTTCAAGTTACAGTTATTGCGATTCTCAATTACTTTTCGGAACAGATGCTTCTGGAAATTATACATATATAGTTCCTGATTTTTATGCAGGTTCGTCAGGTTTATTAGACATTTTTAAACCCGAAACCAAAGATTGGATGTGGAGCAAATACAAAGCTCGCACAGATGACGGTGTTGCAGGCTGGTGGTGCGATGTGGGTGAACCCGAAAATCATCCTTCAGGAATAAAGCACGTTGCCGGAACAGCACGCCAAGTTCACAATGTTTATGCTTTGGAATGGGCATCGTTATTATACAATAAATACAAACAAGAATATCCAAATCAACGATTATTTGATTTAATGCGTTCGGGTTTCGCAGGAATGCAGCGTTATTCTACATTTCCATGGTCGGGCGACGTAAACAGAAGTTTTGAAGGATTTCAGGCACAAATTCCAATAATGCTTGGTATGGGAATGAGCGGTGTAGGCTATATGCACTCCGATTTAGGCGGATTTACAGGTGGAAGCTACAACCCCGAACTTTATACACGCTGGTTGCAATTCGGAGCTTTTTGTCCGATTATGCGTCCACATGGTGAGGGAATTGCATCTGAACCAATTTATTATCCAACAAACGAAAAAAATATAGTTCGTAATTTTGTGAAATTGAGGTATCAGTTAATGCCTTATAATTATACACTTTCATGGAAAAATTCAGAAACAGGTCGCCCTTTAGCTTTGCCAATAAATTATTTTGAACCAACAAATTCGTCAATTGCAAATGTGAACGATGAGTTTTTGTGGGGCGAAAATATGTTGGTAGCTCCGGTTATGAGTGCAGGGCAAACAAGCCGAACTGTTCTTTTTCCATCGGGCAAATGGTTCAATTATTGGACAAATCAGTCATACAGTGGAAATTCATCATCAACAGTAAATGCTCCACTCAATAAAATGCCACTATTTGTAAAAGCAGGAAGTTTTATTCCGATGGTTCCGGTTTTCTATCACACAAGTGATTATAAAACAGATACTTTATCGGTAAAATATTATCCCGATATTTCAAATTCTAACTCAAGCTATACAATGTATGAGGATGATGGAAAAACTCCTTCTGCAAATATTTCAGGAGATTTCGAACTTCTTACTTTTTCGGGGGAAGTGCTTACACATCAGACAAATATTCGGCTTTCAAAATCTGGAAACGGTTACACTGGCGCTCCTTCAACTCGCAGTACAACTTTTGAGGTTCAACGCCAAACTTCAACACCTTATGCTGTGTTTCTAAATAGTACTAATGTTACTGTTTATACAACTCAGCAAACTTTTGCACAAGCCGATACTGGAGCATATTACGACAGTTTGAATCAAATTTTATTTGTGAAATATTTATGGAACGGAAGCAGTGATATTCTTGTAATTGCAAATGATAATCAGTACAATGAAATAGACAATGTTCAATCTTTTTCATACTATTTGCAATATCCTTATCCAAATCCATTTACAGAATCAATCACAATAAATTATAATATACTTGAAAAAGGAAATTACAGTCTGAACTTTTATAATGCAGAAGGTTCGCTTATAAAAAGCCTAAGTTTTAATAATTCTCCCGGCAACTATTCATATCATTGGAATGGAAAAGAATTAAGTTCGGGCTTGTATTTCATAAGTTTAGATGGTAAAAATGGAAAACAATGGATGAAGGTTATGAAGGAATAATTTGAAGATTAATTTATTGTTAACCAATTTTATACAAAGTTGCGTTAGTTAATATAATTTCAATTCCTACGCATTTGAAATTATAATGAACTGATTAGGTTTAAATTATATCGGAAAATTTATGAAAAAAAATCCTTACCCTAATTATTTATCCAAAACCTTAAACTGCCTAACAATTTTATTTCCATTATCATCATAAATTGAAAGTATATGTTGACCAGAATTTGGCGAAACAAGCATTTTGTGAACTCCTTGCGTGCTTCCAATATATTGCTCATCTATATGCCAAAATAGTATTGCATTTGGGTTATTATGAGCAACTTCAAAAATGCAATTTCCTCGTTTTCCATTAAAATCTATCGGAATATAAATTTCAGATAAATTATCAGGATAAATTATTTCCATAGGCTTAATATCTCCAGAAATATTACCAATGCAATCTTCTCTAAAAGGTGGCAATGATTTATAAGATGAGTTATTTTGTTTATAATAATATTCCATTGCAGGAGGCAAAATAAACCACGATATATGCTTCATTTTAAATGTAGATTCACATTCATCTGTAACTCTGTATTTTTCAGCAGAATCTGTATGAATAATTCTATGAAAAGGACATTTCGAAAAATTTATTGATGATAATGTCAACCAAACACTATCGGTTTCATCGCAATTTTCAGAAGCCAAATAACCACTTTTATTACATACAGGCAATTTTATCATGTCGTCATAAGGCTGATAAAACCAATGTTCCGAAACAGGAAGAAAATTAAATATTTCGAATAAGACCGGTGC
>MENC01000048.1:22757-22862 GCA_001768155.1 Bacteroidetes bacterium GWA2_30_7 | reverse complement strand
ATAATCCCCTTCCGCCTCGCTACTCGGCAACTCCTTCGGAGATTGCCGTATCTCGCTCGGCGGCGAAAGCTGTGAGTTTTTGCTGCCTGTCGTCAACTATTGTTA
>MENC01000048.1:22308-22667 GCA_001768155.1 Bacteroidetes bacterium GWA2_30_7 | reverse complement strand
AGAAGCTGCCGCGAGGATAACGCTTCCTAAAGCCCCGGTGTTCTGCAAAAATTCTCTTTGCAGAGCGGCTCTTGAGCATTACCAGAGCATCTTGAACAGAATATTTCTTTGGTAAATTTAGCGCAAGATGCACATGGTTTAAGGGAAACCCCATCTCACCAAACTCGAAGCCAAAGGCTTCTAGTTCTTTGAATCCTGCAATGCAGGAGTCTATTACGCTTTGCCTGCGAAAGCATTTATACCTGCATTTTGTAACAAACTGAAAAGTCATCCAATTATTTCTTGTGTCTAATCTTCTTGTCATAAAAAATCACCTCGAAAGTTTTTTATAGCTAAAGCTAAGAAAAGAGATTGATGCA
>MENC01000048.1:21266-22095 GCA_001768155.1 Bacteroidetes bacterium GWA2_30_7 | reverse complement strand
TTTGAATTCCAATATTTATACGACAGGTACTTTTTATGGCTTACTTGATTTTGATTTATCACCAACAAAAATCTTTTATTTAAAATCGGAGAGTGATAGTGGTGATGTTTTTATTAATAAACTTGATTCAAATGGAAATTTTATATGGGCAAAAAGATTTGGTGGTATTGGGAGAGGTGATGGTTATAATATTATTTTAGATAATGATTTTAATGTATATTCATCAGGCAGTTTCAATGGAATTATAGATTTTAACCCTAACTGTGGCATAATGTATCGAACAGGACCTGGAAATTATAATGTTAAACTTAATCAAAAAGGAATAACAGGATATTTATTTTATGACTTTAACGAGAATTGTAATAGGGATTCATTAGAGTTAGGAATTCCAAATCATATTATTAAGATAATTCCTGGTAATATCATATCTCAAACCAACGAATCAGGTGTTTGGGTTATTGATTCTTTACCAATTGGAACATACACAGCAACCATAGACACATCAGGCAACTGGTCACCAACTTGCCCAATAACTCAAACTTTTACAGTTACAAACCCAAATGAGATTACTTATGTTACAGATTTTGGTTTGGTTTCTACACAACCTTGTGCAAGTCCTGATGTTTCTGTAAATATGCCATTTATGCGACCTTGCTTCAATAACCAAAAAGTTTATGTAAGTGCTTGTAATAAATATATTGCAACAGGAGCATTAAATTCGGCTTATGCTGATGTTGAGCTTGATTCGTTAATAATTCCACAATCGGCAAGTTTGACTTACATAAGTTTGGGGAATAATAAATATCGTTTTCAGCTTGGAAATTTGAAT
>MENC01000048.1:15162-21202 GCA_001768155.1 Bacteroidetes bacterium GWA2_30_7 | reverse complement strand
CGCTTTGTATGGAGGCAAATTTATATCCTGCTGATAGTTGTGTGTTTGATACTATTCCAGAGCCTTATCCGGGAGATTTTACACCTTGCACACTGCCTTGGGATAAATCAAGTTTACAGGTTGAGGGTTATTGCCAGAACGATAGTATTTACTTTGTAATTACAAATACCGGTGATTTTGGCGGAGGCGATATGGATTGCTTTTCGCCAGTTCGTATTTATATTGATGGAGTTTATACAACACTTGACTCTGTAAAACTTGTTGGCGGCGACAGCATTGTGTATGTTTTTGCAGGTGATGGACGCACATGGCGACTGGAAGCTGACCAACATCCATTGCATCCCGGAAATTCGCATCCAAATGCAACAGTCGAAGCCTGTGGCAATTTATCGAACTGGACACCAGATTTGGTAAATGTTCTGCCCCCAAACGATGCCGACCCAATAGTTGATATTTATTGCGGAGTTGTTACAGGAAGCTACGACCCGAATGATAAAACAGGTTATCCTACCGGATTGGCTTATAATCATTACATTATGCCAAATCAGCAATTGCAGTATGTAATTCGTTTTCAGAATACCGGAACAGATACTGCTTTTACAGTTGTTGTTAGAGATACTTTGGATATGGATTTGGATATTTTTTCGGTAGTTCAGGGAGTTGCAAGCCACAATTACAATTTCCAGATGTACGGTCCAAGAGTTTTGGAATGGACTTTTTACAATATTCAATTACCCGACAGTAATAGTAATGAAGCTGGAAGTCATGGATTTTGTACATTTACAGTGGAGCAAAATCAGGATTTAGTAAATAATACAAAAATTACAAATTCAGCAGATATTTATTTCGACTACAATGCTCCAATAACTACAAATCAAACATTGCACACTGTAAATGACCAGGTTCAGACGACAGTAGTAACAAATGTAATCCAGCATGGAAACAAGGTTATGGAAGTGTTTATTTATCCAAATCCTGCCTCCAACGAAGTTTTCATCGAAGCTAACTTCAAACCTCAAACTTCAAACTTCAAACTCTTCAGTATAGATGGGAAGAAAGTTTTAGAAGGCAAACTTGAAGGGACAAAGACGCGCATTTCGACAAAGGATTTGGAGAGTGGGGTTTATTTTATAGAAGTCCAAATTGGGAATGAGAAAATGACCAATAAGCTGGTGATTACTAAATAGTAGGAGGTTCTTCATTCTGCACATTTTACTTTTGAATAAAAAAATGATAAGCTTAATTTGCTTTCAAAAAAAATTAAACTCTGAAAGAGTTAAACATGAATAACCTTCAATGAAATTGGAGGTTTAGTAATCAATATGCAACTTAACTACGAAGTAGTTGAAAAGGTTAAGTAAAGATATTCAACACTTTCAGTGTTGTTACACATTTACATAATTTTCCCCAATTTCATTGGGGGTTATTCACATTAAATCCCGATGGGATTTTAGAAATCTCTGAAACCAAATTGAACTTACAAAAAATGAAAGCTAAATAATTCTTGACGTTACCCAATCTATACTTCGACACTGCTCAGTAACCAAAGGTCAGAGTTATTTGAATAATTATTTTTATTTGAAAAGATGTCTTTCAAGTTTGTATTCTGTTGAAATTTAAGAAGTTTAAAGCTTGACACAAATATTTTTTTTTTTTTTTTTAATAAATAATAAAAATTACTTCCAAATACTTTTTTTTTTGCTCAATTTTGAATTAATTACAATCAAATTTTTTAACTATGAGTAAAAATAAATTATTTCCTGATTATCTTTTTGAAGTTAGTTGGGAAGTATGTAATAAAGTAGGTGGAATACACACAGTTGTTTCTACAAAAGCACAAACATTAAATAAGGCTTTAAAAGACAATTTTATATTAATCGGACCTGACGTTTGGAAAGAAACCGTTCAAAATCCCGAATTTATCGAAGAACGATTTCTTTTTAAAACTTGGCGTGAACATGCCGAAGGTAAAGGACTTAAATTCCGAATAGGACGATGGAATATTGCCGGAAATCCTATAGTTATACTAGTAGATTTCACCCCGTATTTTATGCAAAAAGATGCTATTTTTACAACTTTTTGGGAATCATATAAATTAGATTCAATTTCGGGCCAGTGGGATTATACCGAGCCAACAATGTTTGGTTATGCAGCAGCTAAAATTATTGAAAGTTTTTACGAATTTAATGTTACGGCAAAGGATAAAATAATTGCTCAGTTTCATGAATGGATGACTGGTTCGGGAGTGCTGTATTTAAAGAAAAACGTACCTCAAATCGGAACTATTTTTACAACTCATGCCACAGTATTAGGCAGAAGTATTGCCGGTAACAATATGCCTCTTTACTCTAATCTCGAAAATTTCAACCCCGAAATAATATCTCGAAATTTTAATGTTACAGCAAAACAATCATCAGAAAAAACGGCAGCAATCGAAGCAGACGCATTTACTACAGTTAGTGAAATTACTGCTAAAGAATGTTTGCAATTTTTAGGAAAATCGGTCGATGTTGTAACTCCAAATGGCTTTGAAGACGATTTTGTTCCTAAAAACGAAGATTTTGAAAAGAAACGAGAAATTGCAAAAAATAAATTAGTAACTGTTGCAGAAGCAGTTCTTAATCAAAAAAGTGATGTAGAAAATACGGTATTTGTTGCAAATAGCGGTCGTTACGAATTTAAAAACAAAGGATTAGATATTTTTATTAAATCGTTAGGTCAATTAAATAAAAACTATGAATTGAAAAAAAATGTAGTTGTATTTATTTTAGTTCCTGGAAATAATGCTGGACCAAAAAGAGATGTTCTCGAAAGAATACATAACAACGATTATATAAATCCTGTTACCGACCAATACTTAACACATTGGTTGCACGACCCAGATATTGACCCTGTTCTAAAAAGTATAAAAGAAAATAATTTAAGAAACTTAAAAGAAGATAAGGTAAAAATTATTTTTGCACCAATATATTTGAACGCTACTGATGGTATTTTCAATCTTTCATATTTCGATTTATTAATAGGTTTTGACATAACAGTTTTTCCATCTTATTACGAACCATGGGGTTACACTCCAATGGAAAGTATGGCTTTTAAAATACCAACTATTACTACAACTCTCGCAGGATTTGGAAAATGGATAACTTCATCGTTTGGCGAACTAGCTAATTGTATTAATGTAATTAAACGAACCGACGATAACGATAACGAGGCAATTAAAGCTATTTCAGAACATCTTTACAAATGTAATATTGCATCAAAAGAAGATAAATTAAAAGCTCGCGATTTAGCATTCAATATTTCTCGTTCAGTATTGTGGAACAAGCTTATAGTTCATTATTACGAGGCATATAATATTGCACTTCAAAAAGTTGAATTACGTCAAGAAAAATATATTACTAAGCAAATTCCCGAATATGCAATCGAAATAAAAAGTATAAAAAACAATACTCCACAGTGGAAAAAAGTGCTAATTAAGTCTTATGTTCCAAAAAAATTAATGCCACTTGTAAAATTATCTAAAAACTTATGGTGGAGCTGGAATCATGATGCAATTGAGTTATTTGAAAACATTGACCCTGCTTTATGGAAAAAATCTCAAAAAAATCCGATAATATTTCTCGAAGAACTCTCATTTGAACAAATATCGGAACTTGAAAAAAACGAAACTTTTATCAGCAAATTAGAAGATGTTTATGATAGATTTGATAGTTATTTACAAGTTTGCGAAGGACGTATTGATGAGCAAGTTGCATACTTTAGTATGGAATTTGGGCTACACGATACAGTGAAAATATTTTCTGGAGGACTTGGAGTATTAGCCGGCGATTATTTGAAAGAAGCAAGCGATTCAAATAGAAATATTGTAGGAATTGGACTACTTTACAGATATGGATATTTTACACAAACACTTTCGCCAACAGGTGAGCAAATATCGGAATATATTCCACAGAAATTTTCGAATATGCCCTTACTGCCCGTTAGAAACGAAAAAGGCGACTGGGTTACAATCACTATAGCTTTTCCGGGGCGTCAGCTAACTGCAAAAATCTGGAAGCTTAGTGTTGGTCGAATATCACTTTATTTGCTTGATACTGATATTGCAGAAAATACAGATGAAGATAAATCTATAACATATCAACTCTATGGAGGTGATTTAGAAAATCGTTTAAAACAAGAAATATTACTTGGTATAGGTGGAGCCAGACTTCTTGATGTGCTTGGATATAAGCCCGATGTATATCATTGTAACGAAGGTCATGCTGCATTTGTAACCGTAGAAAGAATCCGAAGATTAATAGAATTAAAACATTTATCGTTTCAGGAAGCCAGCGAAGTAGTGCGGGCTACAACATTATTTACTACACACACACCAGTACCAGCAGGGCATGATGCGTTTAATGAAAATTTATTAAGGATTTACATGCCTCATTTCCCCGAAAAAATGAATATTAGCTGGGACGATTTTATTAATCTTGGAAAAGTCAACGAAAACGACCCCGACGAAAAATTCTCAATGAGTGTACTTGCCGTAAAATTATCACAGGAAGTGAATGGTGTCAGCAAAATTCATGGAGACGTGTCGAGAAAAATGTTCAATAATATGTATGAAGGTTATTTTAATAACGAACTTCATATTGGATACGTTACAAATGGCGTTCATGTACCAACGTGGATAGCAAGAGATTGGTACAATTTATATAAAGAAGTTTTTGGAAAGAACTTTGTTTTTTCTCAGCAAAATCATGATATGTGGAAAAAAATTCACGATGTGCCTGATATTAAAATCTGGGAAATACGAAAAAAACTCAAAAAAGAACTTTTTAGCTATCTCAAAACCCGTTTAATGGAAAACCTAACATCACGTCAGGAAAACCCTTCGATGGTTCTTGAAATGATAGATTGTTTCAATGAAGATGCTCTTACAATTGGTTTTGCGCGTAGGTTTGCTACTTACAAACGAGCACATTTATTATTCAAAAATCTTAAAAAATTATCCGAATTAGTTAATAAAGCAGATAGACCAATTCAATTTATTTTTGCCGGAAAAGCACACCCGCAAGATAAAGCAGGACAAGACTTAATAAAAAACATTATTAATATTTCGCGTATGCCTGAGTTTTTGGGTAAAATCGTATTTATCGAAAACTACGACATGGATTTAGCTCAAAAATTAGTTCAGGGAGTTGATGTTTGGTTAAATACACCGACTCGTCCACTCGAAGCTTCAGGAACAAGCGGCGAAAAAGCAATAATGAACGGAGTAATGAATCTAAGTGTACTCGATGGTTGGTGGGCAGAAGGTTATGTGCCGGGAGCCGGATGGGCACTTCCCGAAGAAAGAACATATCAAAATCAAGTTTTTCAGGACGATTTAGATGCTGAAACAATCTATAATTTATTAGAACACGACCTTTCGGCTAAATATTATAACTTTAATTCAAAAATGGTATCCCCCGATTGGATTTCGCACATAAAAAACACAATTGCCGATATTGCTCCACGTTTCACAATGAGACGACAAATAGACGATTATTATAAAAATTATTATAATAAATTATTTGAACGTTCAAAAGGGCTAATTGCTAATGATTACGAGAATGTTAGAAAAATTTCAAAATGGAAAAAGAAAATTATTCGAAGCTGGAAAAGTATCGAAGTAGTTTCAGTAAATGTGCCTGATTCAAACGCAAAACCACTTCATTTAGGCGATAAGTTTAATGCAGAAGTAATTTTAAATCTTCATGAATTAACATCAGAAGATATAGGAATAGAAATTGTTTTTGGACAAAAAGTAATGGATGCGGTTCGTGAAGCACTGATTATAAATGAATTAAAGATAGAAGACCTGAAAAATGGACACACAAGATATTATTGCCAAATAAAATCGACACATACCGGCGTATTTGACTATTCATTCAGAATCTTTCCGAAACATAAATTATTACCACATCGTCAGGATTTTGGACTTGTGAGATGGATTTAATAAATTGCAGTTTTTAGATTAAATTCTGTTCGTGAAGATTTATTTTATCATTAC
>MENC01000048.1:8832-15145 GCA_001768155.1 Bacteroidetes bacterium GWA2_30_7 | reverse complement strand
TTTATTTTAGTTTTTCTCAAAATTCTGAAATAGATAGTATTTATATCGAATTAAAAAAAATTAATAATGACACATCAAAGGTCAATTACCTTAATAATAAATTTTTACAATATGAATTTTCTAACCCTGTTATAGCAGAAAAATTTGTAAAATCTGCTTTAGAATTATCAATTCAGGTAAAATTTAATAGAGGGAAGGCTGAAAGTTATACTTATCTTGGATTTTTTAACGACGATAAAGGCAGTTACGATAAAGCCATTACGTATTTTAGTTTAGCTGGAAATATTTACAAAAACTTAAAAGATGAAAATAGTCTGGCTAATTCATATAATTATATTGGAACATCTTACAAGAGCATTTCGGAATATTTAAAAGCGTTAGATTATATATATAAAGCACTTAATATATACTTAAAGAATAATAATATCAAAGGCATTGCAACAGCATATAATAATTTAGGTATCACATATTTTGCAAAGAACGACTTCCCTAATGCGTTAGAATATTTTATAAAATCAGTTAAAATTTTTGAAAAAACAAATAATGAATATGGTATTGCAGCTTGCTATTGTAATATTGCAAATATTTATAAAGAATTAGATAAAAATAATGAAGCTATTGATTATTATAATAAAGCTATTGACCTTAATATAAAAATAGGACAAAAAAACTGGGAAGCTGTTAATTATCATTCATTAGGTACTTTATATGGAAATTTAAATAAATACGAAAAAGCTTTTGAATATTTACAAAAAGCCCTTTTGATTCGAAAAAACATAGGAGATAAGTATGGAGAAGCGAGTACATCTGCTAGTATTGGCACGATATACGAATCAATCGACTCATCTGAAGTTGCTTTAGAATACTTTAATTATTCATCAGAAATTTTTGCTAAATCTGGAGCAATGAACGAATATGCAGGTACTTTAAATAGTATTTCAATGATTTTATTAAAGCAAAAAAAAACTAAAGAATGTGAACCACTTGTAAATAGACTTATAGAAATAGCTGAAAATATTAAATTAAACAATATTTTATTAAATGCTTATACATGTAAAAGCCTTTTATGTGAACAAAGTGGAGAATTAAAAGAATCTATTCAGTATTTAAAGTTAGTCAATCAATATAAAGATTCTTTATATATTGAAAGTAAGCAAAAAGTATTAACCGAAATGGGCGAAAAATACGATACCGACCAAAAAGAAAGCAAAATCAAATTACTCCAAAAAGATAAAAAACTTCAGGATTTAGAACTTGAAAAACAAAGAAATTATCGTAATTATCTTATAATGTTTGGATTGCTTGTATCGATAATAATAGTTGTTTTATTTATTTCATTTCAAATAAAGCGAAAATCAAATCGTAAATTAAGACTATTGAATAGTGAAATTATGCAACAAAAAGAAGAAATAGAAACACAAAGAGATGAGATTATTACACAAAGAGACGAAATTGAAAAGCATAGAGATATTATTCTGGAACAAAAAGAAGAATTGCACGATAGCATTACTTATGCAAGAAGAATTCAAGAAGCAGTTCTTCCAATTAGTATTGAATCCAGAGCAGTTTTAGGTGAGCATTTTATAATGTTTTGGCCCAAAGATATTGTATCGGGTGATTTTTACTGGGTTGCAAAAATTGAAAACACATTAATTGTTACAGTTGCAGATTGCACAGGGCACGGAGTACCAGGTGCATTTATGAGTATGCTTGGAATTAGCTTTTTAAACGAGATTGTTAGAAAAAAAGAAATTATCAAAGCAAACGATGTACTTAACGAACTGCGAAAAGAAATTATTAATGCACTTCAACAAAAAGGAGAATCTGGTGAGCAAAAAGATGGAATGGATATTAGCCTAATTGCAATAAAGACCCAAGACCCAAGTCCCAAATCTCAAGTTTCAAATTCAAAGCTCCAAGAAGAAGAAAGTGAGAAAGTGAAACAAGGAGAAAGTGAGAACGAAGCAGATAATAATCAATCGTCAATAAACAATAATCAATCTTACAACGCACAATGGGCAGGTGCTAATAATCCGCTATGGATTGTCCGAAATAGCAAAGAGATGCCACCTTTTGAAAAGGTGGCATCTCTGGGCGAGGGTGCTGTAACACAATCCTCTGGATTGTTGTTAGACGAAGTCGAAATATTGTTATCTGACGAACCAGCGGTCATTGAGCGGATCCGAAATGAGGTTCGTGATACAGAACTTACAAACCAGAGGTTTGTGTTACATGAAATAAAGCCCGATAAAATGCCAATAGCAATTTATTTAAAAATGAATAGCTTCACTAATAATGAAATTATTTTACAAAAAGGAGACTTAATTTACTTAATGAGCGATGGTTACGAAGACCAGTTTGGTGGTTTAAAAGAGAAAAAATTCCTATCAAAAAACCTTAAAAATCTTTTAGTTGAAAATAGCCAAAAGCCTATGAACGAACAAAAAGAAATATTAGAAACTACTATGGTAAACTGGATTGGAAACGGACAACAAATAGATGATATTACAATTGTTGGATTAAAACTTTAGTTTATAATAACAATAGTTCGATAATTTTTTTTAATAATTCAAATATTCGCTAATAGCTATTTTCTGAAAAGCTGTTTTATTAAAAATCATTAATTTTTCGCAACCAAGTTTTAATAATTTAGTAACTGCTTCAGAAAAACCGAGAGTTAATTCGCTAATATGGTGAGTATCTGAGTTTAAAATTATTGGAACATCATATTTGATACATTTCTTTAAAAAGTAATCACATGGATAAAAATCAGCAGTAAGATTTTTATAAAAACCACGTGTATTCAATTCTACAATAACTCCCGATTGTTTTACAGCGTCAAAAAGATTGTCTAATTCTAACAAATACCAATCAGAATTTTCATCAAAATAGAGTTCATTTTTATTGAATTTTTTTATTAAATCAATATGTGCAATAATATCAGGTTTATCGCTGTAAATAAATTCTTTAATAAGAGAATAGTATTTCGAAATAGCTTTTCTTACATCTCCATTAAAAGCTTTGTTTACACCTTTCTCAAATTCCTCAGAAGAATGGTCAATTGTAATAAATTCAGAATTATTTTCAGACGAAACATAATGAACCGAACCAATAATATAATCTAAACCAATGTTCCTGAATTTATCAGGTCCGGATATATTCTGAATATAATCAACTTCGAATGATTTATAAATATTTATTTTGCTAGAATATAGCTGTTTATGTTTTTCTACATCAAGCAAATATTTATCTAAATTATCTTCTTTAATTTGCCACGAAGCCTTTAACTTTGTTGGAGCATGACTAGAAAAACCTAATGCCTTAAAATTGTTTTTTATGGCAACTTCAATTAATTCAGAAATATCAGACTTGCCATCACAATATTTAGTATGAGTATGAAAATTATACAATTTTAGAATGCAGCCATTAATAAATTAATGTCTTTTGAAGATATTCCATACAGATTTCCAATATAATGATTGGTTAAAATGCCTCTGTATAAGTATATTCCACTTCTTAATCCTTCATCAGTTTTTATTAAATGTTTAAGGTCGCCAACTTCGCCGATACGTTGTAAAATAGGTGAAAAAATATTGCTAAGTGTGTATGAGGCAGTTCGTGCAACTCGCGATGGAATATTTGGTACGCAATAATGAACAACTCCATATTTTCTGAATACTGGGTTGCTGTGAGTAGTCAATTGTGAAGTTTCAAAACAGCCTCCTTGGTCAATACTGATATCAATAATTACTGAGCCATTTTTCATGTTTTTAACCATTGATTCAGAAACTATAAATTTTGGAACCTGGTCAATTAATTTGTAAGCTCCAATTGCAACATCGGCTGATTTTAATGCACTTGCCAGCACTTTTGGTTGAATTACTGACGTGAAAACTCTTTCTCCAATATTATTTTGTAATCTTTTTAATTTATAAACTGAGTAGTCGAAAACTTTAACATGTGCGCCAAGTCCTTGTGCGGTTCTAGCTGCAGACTCGCCTGCAATACCAGCACCAATCACAATAACCTCAGAAGGAGTAACTCCAGTAACGCCACCAAGCATTTCTCCCTTTCCACCATGCTGATTACTAAGATATTCGGCAGCAATTAATATTGATGCAGTTCCGGCAATTTCACTCATTGACCTAACTACAGGAAAGGTGTTGTTTAGGTCTTTTAAATATTCAAAAGCAATCGCAGTAATTTTTTTCTGCATTAACTTACGAATGTAATCATCTGATTGAAAGGTAACATGCAACGACGAAATAATTAATTGGTCTCCTTTTAACAAATCAATTTCTTCAGCCGTTAATGGAGCAACTTTTAAAACTATATCGCATTGATAAATTTGACTACTGTTATTGACAATTACTGCACCATTTTCGCTATAGTTAATGTCTTCAAAATTAGCCACTTTGCCGGCATTTGATTCAATTAATACCCGATGCCCACAGCTAACAAGAAGTTCAACACCTAAAGGAGTTAATGCTATTCGTCCTTCGTCTTTTAAAATTTCTTTTGGTACTCCAATTAATAAGCTGCGATGTTTTCTGCCAATTTCTAATTTTTCTTCTTGCGGCATCAGCCCTTCTTTTTGAAGAGTCAAAATACCAGTCGATTGCGGTTTACTATATTCAATCATTTTTTTTAAAATTTCAACTCTAAATTTACAATAAACGAAATTAACATCAAACTATTTTTAAAAAAATATAACTTGCAAAAAAATATTTTACGTTTAATACAGCTCACCCATTGAAGTTTGCAACATAAAAGTTAATTCTAAAACAGTTTGAAACAGCTTAATAAATCTTAAAAAAAATTTATAAATTTGAAGCATGTCAATTATTTACAAAATTAAAGATGAAAAATTATTGAAATTGGAAGATAATCTAAAATATTGCGAGAGTTTCGGTAATTACAAACGACTTAATTCAATGGTAGTTAACATTGGAGGAATTTCGTTGGGCGGAAACAATCCAATCCGCATTCAGTCGATGATAAATACTGATACATTAAACACGGAGGCTTCTGTTGAACAAACAATTCGACTTGCATTGGCAGGTTCGGAATATGTCAGACTAACTGCTTCTTCAGTTAAAGAGGCTGAAAATCTACTTGTTATAAAAAAAAAGCTAAAAGAAAAAGGTTTTAATATACCACTTATAGCCGATATTCATTTTAACCCAAAAGCTGCCGAAATTGCTGCCAGAACTGTCGAAAAAATCAGAATAAACCCTGGAAATTTCCACGATAGAAACAGTAACGTTCAAAAAATATATTCCGATAAAGATTACAAAGATGAGTTGGATAAAATTCACAAAAAACTTTTACCTCTTATTAAAATTTGTAAACAATATGGAACAGCTATCAGAATAGGAACAAATCATGGTTCTTTATCGCACAGAGTTGTAGGCAAATATGGCGATACACCACAAGGAATGGTTTATTCAACCCTTGAATATTTAAAAATGTTTGAAGAAGAAAATTTTCAAAACATTGTAATTTCTTTAAAATCAAGCAACACTCTTGTAATGATTCAGGCATACAGATTATTAGCTCAACAAATGCTCAAAAACGAAAGAATTTATCCTCTTCATCTGGGAGTTACCGAAGCCGGAAATTACGACGAAGGCAGAATAAAATCGGCTTTCGGAATCGGAACTTTACTTGCAGACGGAATTGGTGACACCATTCGGGTTTCGCTTTCCGAACCGCCCGAAAATGAATTACCGGTTGCAAAAAAAATTGTAAAATATATTTCAGAACTATCCTTTGAAAATAAATCTAACGGTGATGATTTACCAAATTATAATCCTTTTGAATTTAAAAAACGTAATGCTTCAACTGTTTTGTTAACAGGTTCTCAGAAGCATCCTTCGGTTGTTTTGAATGAAATAAATGATTCTGCTTTTCTTGAAAAAAATTACACATTTAGTTCTAAATCGAAATCTTGGAAAATAACCGAAAATTCACCTGAATATTTATTCAAAAAAAACCCAGAATTACCTACCGATAATTATACAATTGAAAGTGAAAATAATTTTTTTCAATTAATTGATACCGACAAAGAAATTGGAAAATCGTGCTGGGATAATATTAAAACTGCAAACAACTTAATATTAATTATTTCTGGTAAAAATATTTATAACAACAGACTGTTTATAAATAAGTTGATTGCCGAAAACATTAGTTTGCCGGTGATATTAAAAATTACTACAGATTTAAAAGACAATGAAAATGCACTTATTGAAACATCAATAAAATCAGGCTTTTTATTAACCGATGGTCTAATAAACGGTATTTGGATTGATTC
>MENC01000048.1:0-8754 GCA_001768155.1 Bacteroidetes bacterium GWA2_30_7 | reverse complement strand
ATGGAATTGGCGAAATGGCTGATGCCGATTATGGTTATGTCGGTATGGGAAATGGAAAAATAAGTCTTTATAAGGGAAAAACTCTTTTCAGAAAAGGAATAGATGAGGATAAAGCCCTTAACGAGCTAATAGCCTTAATAAAAGAAAGTGGAAACTGGAAATAAATTTTATTTTTTTTTAATTTTTGACAAAATATGGAACTGACGGGTTAACGCTGCACACATCTGCACAAATCATACATGAATGACATTTGTCTTTATGTGATAAACTGGGGGTTTTTGTGCTTTCATTCCAAATAATACATTGTCCGCCAGCATCATGACAAGATGTATAACATTTTTTACAGTGTGTACATCTATCAGTATCAAATTGAGCATATCCCCGATGATTAGTATCAATTTTGTCAATTGATGTAATATTTGGCAATGCTTTACCAATTACCTGATTAATCGAATCAAACCCTTTTTCAAGTAAATGATTTTCTAATCCTTCTAATATTTTTTCAATAATCCCATAACCATTCATCATAATTGCAGTACAAATCTGAACAGTTGTAGCACCGCATAACATGTATTCTAATACATCAACCCAGTTTTCAATTCCACCAATTCCACTTATCTGAAGATTTAGATTTGCTTTTTTAGCCAGATTTGTAACTTGTGCTAATCCAACTGGTTTAATTGCTGGACCAGAATAACCGCTAATTGCTCCCACTCCCCAAGAATTTAGTAAAGGACTGTAACTTTTAAGGTCAATTCCTATTAAACCTATTAGAGTGTTTATTGCTGCTAAACCGTCGGCTCCTCCTGCTTTTGCATATAACGCAGCTTCGGTAATATCATTTGTATTAGGAGTTAATTTTACTATTACCGGAATTTTTACGGTTTTTTTTACGGTTTGAGTAATTGTTTTAACTAGCTCAACTATTTGACCCGCTTTCATTCCAGCTCCTTCTTGCATCATGTGCGGACAAGACATATTAAGTTCTATAATATCTACACCTGATTCTTCTGACATGATAGCCAGTTCTGACCATTCGTTTAAATTAAAACCCATTATGCTTGAAATTACAACTTTATTTGGCCAATTTTTTTTCAAATATTTAAAAGCCTTTAAATTAATTTCAAGTGGACTATCTGAAATTTGTTCCCAATTTTGCCATCCTATAATTCTGTTTTTATACTTATAAGCTGCCATTCTTGGAGAAAGATTTACTACATTAACTGTATCAATTCCAATTGTTTTAAAAGAAACTCCAGCAAATCCTTTTTCAAAACCTCTCTCAACCATTTCGGAATATGCTGAAACATTTGCAGAAGCAATCAAAATAGGGTTTTCAAATTTTACTCCGCAAAATTCTACATTTAATGAATTTCTTTTATCTTTCATAATAATCTTTTAAATGTGAGCTTTTCTGTGAAAAAATAATTTTCAAATCAGACAAAACATAAATTAAACGATTATGGATTTTTGTTAGTCCATAATCGTTTAATTATTTACGAGTTAGTTATAATTCAACTAATTTTCCGTAAGTTTCAGGTCTGCGGTCACGATAAAATGGCCATACAGCTCTAATCTCCTGAATCATATCTAAATCAAATTCGGCAACAAGTAATTCATCGTTATCTTCTGATGCTGCTGCAAAGATTTGTCCTCTTGGGTCAACAAAGTATGATGAGCCATAAAATTTTCCAATATTCCAGGGTTTTTCTGTTCCTACTCGATTAATACATCCCATAAAATAGCCATTAGCCACTGCATGTGCAGGTTGTTCAAGTTTCCATAAGTATTGAGACAAACCAGCTACAGTAGCAGAAGGATTATAAACAATTTCAGCACCGTTTAAGCCCAATGCACGAGCTCCATCAGGGAAATGTCGATCGTAACAAATATATACTCCAATTTTTGCATACTTAGTCTGAAAAACCGGATAGCCTAAGTTTCCTGGTTTAAAAAAATATTTTTCGTAAAATCCTGGTGCAACTTGAGGAATATGATTTTTTCGATATTTTCCTAAATATGAGCCGTCTGCATCAATTACTGCAGCTGTATTGTATAAAAATCCGGGCATTTCTTCCTCATAAATAGGAGCTATTATAACCATATTGTATTTTTTTGCAAACTCCTGTAGTATTTCTATAGTATTTCCAGGAACAGATTCAGCAGATTTATACCAATTTTTATCTTGACCCGGACAAAAATATGGTGTATTAAAAATTTCCTGCATACAAAGTATTTGTACACCCTGTTTCCCTGCTTTTTCAATGTATGGAATATGTTTTTCAAACATTGCAGTTTTAATTTCAGCTATTGAACCTTCTCCTTCGGTGAGTGGAAGACTCATTTGGATTAATCCAGATTTAACAATTCTTGCCATAATTTAAGTTTTAGTTATTAAATGTTTTTAGAAATCGTATTTCTTTTTATAAATTTTCCATATCCTTTTTCAAGCAAAACTTTACCATTATTTATTGCTGTTTTGCCTCTTAATATTACAGTTTTACATTTTCCTGTAACCTCCATTCCTTCATATATTGAAAAATCACATCGGTGATGATGAGTTTTTGCCGAAATTATATGTTTTTCATTTGGGTCGAATATTACAATATCAGCATCTGAACCTATTGCAATTGTTCCTTTTTTTGGAAACATTCCAAAAATTTTAGCTGCATTCGTCGAACATAGTTCTACATGTTTATTTAGGCTAATCCTGCCTTTGTTTACTCCCTCTGAATAAATTAGTTCCACTCTGTGTTCAATTCCTGGTGCTCCGTTTGGAATTTTTGTAAAGTCATGTTCTCCATTTTTCTTTTCATTCCACATAAATGGACAATGATCAGTAGCAACAACTTGAATTAGTCCTTGGTTTAGCCCTGCCCATAGGCTTTCCTGATCGCTTTTTTCTCGTATTGGAGGACTCATTACCCATTTTGCTGATTCAAACCCTTTATTATATACCGATGCATCAAGTATAAGATATTGTGGACAAGTTTCTACGTATGTTTTTTGATTTCTTAAGGTTGCCATTCGAACTTTATCAAGTGCTCCGCCGCTTGTCATATGAACAATATACGAATTAACTTTTGTCATATTTGCTAAATCAATAAATCGACCTGAAGCTTCTATTTCAGTTATTTCGGGTTGAGATAAATAGTGGTATAAAGGTGATAGTTTATTTTCTTTTTTGAATTGTTGAATGAGATGGTCAATTATATCTCCATTTGTAGCATGAACTGCAACAACAGCTCCAAGCTTTTCAGCTTCTTGCATAATGCCTATCATTTGCTTATCATCAATCATTAACGCCCCTTTGTAAGCCATAAAGGTCTTAAAGGAAGTAACTCCCTCTATTTCAATCACATTTTTTAACTCATCTTTTGCCGAATCGTTAAAATCTGTTACTGCAATATGAAAACCATAATCGCTATATGAATTTCCTGAAGCTCTTCCATGCCACGTTTTGAGTGCTTCTTTTAAGCTGCCAGCTTTTGATTGAATTACATAATCAATAATAGAAGTCGTTCCTCCATGCAGAGCTGCAAGTGTTCCTGTTTCATAATTATCACTTGAAAAAGAACCCATAAATGGCATATCTAAATGTGTATGAGGGTCAATGCCTCCGGGAAAAACGAGTTTACCTCCAGCATCTATAACTTCATCGGCATTAAGTTTTAGATTTTTGCCAATTGTAGTAATTATTTCATTCTCAATAAATATATCAGCAATGTAATCATCAGATGCTGTTATTATTCTACCGTTTTTTATTAATATCGACATAATTTATTATTAGTTACAGTATTCGTCAGCAATAGAAAGTGCCTTTGAGATTATATCAAGCCCTTCATCTACTTCGTGTTTTTCGATAATTAATGGAGGTGCAATAAAAATCCAGTTCCATCTTACAAAAGTAAACATACCTAAATCACGTATTTTAGCAGCAATTCTATTTGTAGCTTCCATCTCTGATGGTTTTGCATTCCAAGGAGTCAAAGGTTCTTTTGTTTTTCGATTTTTCACCATTTCGATTGCACCAAACAAACCTGTATTTCTAAAGTCGCCAATAGATGGATGTTTTTCTGCAAGAGTAATCATTTTCTCATCTATATATTTTCCGGTATTAGCTGCTTTTTCAATAAGTTTTTCGTCTTCGTAAGCATTTAAAACTGCTAATCCTGCTGCACAAGACAGTGCATGTGAGGAATAAGTTAAACCAAGCGGGAATGGATTTTCATCAAAATATCGAGCAATTTCATCTTTAACAATTATTCCGCCAAGTGGAAGATAACCCGAAGTTACACCTTTGGCAAAGCAAAGTATATCAGGAACTACATTATGATGGTCTATTCCAAACCATTTGCCTGTTCTACCAAAGCCAGACATTACCTCATCATCAATTATTAAAATTCCGTACTTATCGGCAATTGCTCTGATTTTTTTCCAATAACCAGCAGGATATTTAATACAACCCGAAGAACCAGATTCACCTTCCATCAGAATTGCTGCAACACTATTTGGATTTTCAAATTGAATTACTCGTTCCATGTGTTCGGCTGCACGTTCACTACATTCTTCAGGAGTACTACTTGACCATGGACAACGATAAAAAAATGGATTTTCAACATGAATGAAATTACCGGCGGTTTGACTGTCAATTGGAAATTTTCTTGGATCTCCTCCGACTGCTAATGCAGTATATCTGGCACCATGGAATGAACGATATAATGAAATTATTTTATATCGGTTTGTGTAAATTCTTGCTAATTTTATTGCATTTTCTATGGATTCGGCTCCTCCCAGTGTAAAAAAGGTCTTTTTTAAAGTTCCGGGAGAAATTTCTGCAAGTTTTTTTCCTAATTCTCCTCGAACTTTTGTAGCCATACCTGGATAAACATAGCTTAATTCGTTCATTTGTTTTGAAATAGCTTCAGCAACTTTTGGATGTCCATGTCCAAGATTTACATTCATTAATTGTGATGAAAAATCAATATATTTTTTCCCATCTCTATCATAAACATACACCCCTTTTGCCTTTTCAGCATTTATTGGATTTAAACCACTTTGCTTAACCCATGTGAAAAGTGTATAATCAAGGTTATTTTTAATAATTAAATCATTTTCTGTCATATTATTGAATTTTTATATTTTTATTTAATATTAACTGATTTCTAACTCATTAAGTTTTTTAGTGGTTGGTATTCCATCAACAGTCCAATTTCGGAGTTTATAGTATTGAAAAAGCATTAGACCTAAATTTGGCAAAACGCCTTTAGCTGAACCATCAGGTTTTGCTTCAGCAAATAATCTCGGAGGGAGAATGTCGTCTTTTCTGCTAATTCCTAATTTTACATTATACATTCGTTTCAGATTAAAAAGTCTTTCGCCGGTTTTAAGAACTGAACTCATATCAAAATCTAAATCGCTATATAAATACAACCATTTTGCAATCATTTTGGGACCAACTCCACCAAGAAATAAAAACTTGCACATTCCAAGTGGATTAAATGTATGTAAATAATTCTGAAGATTATATACCAGTATTGGTTTGTCTTCTGATTCGTGTGGATTTGGGGCAGTTGTATATCCAAAATCGGGTGCTTTAACTCCTCTGTCAAGGAAATATGATAATCCTTCCAAATGACATGCTCCTCTAATAGCCGTTGCATAATTTAGTGCCATACTAACATGTCCTCTTGGATCGTGCCCTGGATATTCGAGTCCTTTTGTATGAACTGCAAATTCGCTCGAATTTTTTCCAATTATTTCTGATGCACGTTTAACTCCCTGACTTATTATTGCTCCAATATCTTCGCCTTTTCCCATTTTATGAATCAAAGCCAACATGCTTTTTCCATCCCATTTCAATTTTAATCCGCCAGTGTCTTTTGTTGTTATTATTCCTTTTTCGAAAGCTTCAATTGCAAATCCACAACAGTTTCCTGCCGATATTGTGTCAATGCCGTAACGATTACACCATTCGTTTCCAAGTACTAATAATTCTGGATCGTCATTCAAACATAAAGAACCCAGCGTTGCACATGTTTCGTACTCAGGACCATGTCCATAAATATTTAATTTAATATTTTTATAAATCTTACCACATCTTATTGGACATCCAAAACAAGAATAATGTTTATCAAGCATTTTTGGTTGCATTTCCTGACCCGAAATTTTTTTGGCTCCTTCTTTCCAAGATCCAAGCTGCCAATTTTTTATAGGTAAATCTCCAAATTTTTCAACTGCTTCTACTCCTCCTGATGTTCCAAAATTGGTTAATCCTAAAGTTTTTTCTCTAATCAACGGAATATCAATTTTTAATTCCTTTTTAAGTTCTTCGGGATGTGCGATTTCTACTTTCATTTTACTATCTCCCAAAACTACAATTGCTTTGAGATTTTTTGCACCCACAACAGCCCCTATTCCAGCTCGGGCAGCCACTCTTGATATAGGAGCATCGAACATAAAGCTGGATATTCTCACTAAATTTTCGCCGGCTTGTCCAATTGTTGCAATTTTTGCATTTGCCCCAATTTCGGGGCGTAATATTTCTTCAACTTCGTAGGCATCTTTTCCCCATAAGCTATCTGCTGATTTGAATTCAACACCCACAGATGATATTTTAATATAAACTTTATCTTTGGACTTCCCGATAATAATCATTCCATCATAACCGGTATTTCTGAATTCAGCAGGCCAGTGACCTCCAACAGTTGCTTCATTCCAGATGCCTGTAAGCGGAGATTTGGAACAAACAGATAATTTTGAAGTTCCGGGTAAATTTGCTCCAACAAAAAGACCCGAATAAATTAACAACGGATTGTTCTCGTCAAAAGGGTCAATGTTTATATCATAATCGTAATATAAGTGTTTGGAGGCTAGTCCAGAACCCAAAAAATATTTTTTAATATCTTCTGTAGAGATATGTAATAATGCAGTCTTCCTATTAGATAAATCTATTTTTAGTATTTTCCCATGAAATCCATAATTCATAATAACTTTTTTAATAGGTTACATATCTGTCAATAAAATTTGACCTTAAATAAAAAATCAATCATTTTAAGTTTATTCAAAAATATGAAATTATTCTTGAGAAATAACAAACTTTGTTATTAATTTTCTTAGAATTTAAACAAATAAGAAAACAAATAGAGATTCTATAATTAATTCAATGAATTTATAAGTAAAAAAAATGATTAATTTTGTGTAATACTTGATAGAAAAATTGTTCTTTATTGGTGTAAATCTAAGTTATCATTTTGCTATGTAATTTACAGATATAGTAAAAGATAATAAATGAACTTTTATGATTTTAAGAATTTAAAAGCAATATAATAATGAATTTTCTAAATAACATTGAACCTTCAAAAGAAAAATTACAATTAACATCAAATGATTTTTATTTAGGAATAAGTCAAAAATAAAATAGAACGCTGATGATGCGGATCTTGCGGATTAAATATGATTTTGCTCAGACTTGTCGGGGTATATCAGTGTAAATCATAATAATCAGCGTCATCAGCGTTCTATTAAACAGTTATAACTTAATTTTAATTGATACCGCAAAAACATATAAATCATATCTTAAATAAATATAAGTTTTCGTAAAAATCCCTGCCCTCAGTAAATTACTGTTAAATATGCCCAAAAATCCAACCCAAATAACCGCTCAAATAATTTCCAAAATAGGAAAAACACCCGACAAGGTTATTCCCATTTTACAGGCAATTCAAAATGAATTTAATTATTTGCCAAAAGAGGCTTTGGAATATGTTTGCGAAACTACTGAAATTACTGCATCACAAATCTATAGCGTTTCTACTTTTTACTCTCAATTTCGCCATCAGGAAGTTGGGAAACACATTATAAATGTCTGTATTGGAACAGCTTGTCATGTTAAAGGAGCGATGCTGGTTTATGAGGCATTTCGCAGGGAATTGAAATTAAATGAAACATCTGATACCGACTCAAAAGGACTTTTCACGCTTAACAAAGTTGCGTGCCTTGGTTGTTGCACAATAGCCCCTGTTGTTCAGATAGATGATATAACCTACGGACATGTTGCAACCGACAATATTTCAGAAATTCTGGAGGATTTTATTACTGCAAAAAACAATTTTACATCAAAATCAAAATCCTTTTCAAAAACCAAATTCGAAAATCAGGGCGAAATCCGCATCGGACTTGGCTCTTGCTGTGTTGCCAGTGGAAGTGCCGAAGTTAGAGATGCACTTGAAAAAACATTGTCGAATAATAAAATTAATGTCAATGTAAAACAAGTTGGATGCGTTGGAATTTGTAATCAAGTTCCGATGATGGAAATTCATAAAACAGGCTCACATCCTGCAATTTATACCAAAATCAAACCCGAAGAAATTCGTAAAATTGTTCTCAATCATTTCAAACCCGAAAATTTTGTAACAAAAATAAAAAGTCAACTTTTCAATCTTGTCGAAACTATTGTAACTGAAAATATTCCCGAATCAACTCAGCATTATTCCTCCGAAAAAAGAGATACTCCTGTTTCCGAATTTCTTGATATGCAGGTTAATATAGCCACCGAAAATCGCGGCGAAGTAAAACCGCATGATTTCGATGAATATACAAAACTTGGAGGCTTTGAAGCCTTTAAAAAATGCTTAAATTCTTTAAATCAGGACGAAATAATTTCGATTATAAAATCAAGCGGATTAAGAGGTCGCGGCGGTGCAGGTTACAGCACAGGAAAAAAATGGGAATTGGCAAAAAATTCCGTTTCCG
>MENC01000047.1:13764-21478 GCA_001768155.1 Bacteroidetes bacterium GWA2_30_7 | reverse complement strand
TTTAATCATTTAAAAACTGGATGTTGAATAAAATTATAGTTTTATTCCCATAAGTCCCATAAATGCAATTGCCATTAATCCTGTCAGGATAAATGTTATTCCAAGCCCACGTAAAGGAGCAGGAACATTTGAATATTTGATTTTTTCTCTAATTGCAGCCATACTAACAATTGCTAAAAACCATCCTAATCCTGAACCAACTGCATATATTGTAACTTCTAAAGCTGATAATCCCATAAGCGACTGGTCTTCTTTTTCTTGTACAAATAAAGCAACTGCCAGAATTACACAATTTACAGCAATTAGAGGTAAAAATATACCAAGGGCATTATAAAGAGGTGGCGAAAATCGTTCAACAACCATTTCAACTAATTGAACAATAGCTGCTATACTTGCAATAAATACCAAAAAACTTAAATAGCTTAAATCAACATCGGCAAAACTTGGGTCTATCCAAACTAAAGCTCCAGCTTTTAAAAGATAGTGATAAATTACCCAATTGAAAGGTGCAGTAATTAATAATACAAAAACAACTGCAACGCCCAGCCCTAGAGATGTTTTTACAGTTTTTGAAACTGCAAGAAAAGAACACATTCCTAAAAAGAATGCGAATATCATATTGTCAATAAAAATTGACTTTATAAACATGTTAAATAATTCCATATCTTAAAATTTTTCTAAATTATTTCTCAATTAATTCTTTTTTCCAGCTTCTTTGAGCCCATATTATTAAACCAATTAATATTACAGCCATTGGAGGTAAAATCATTAGTCCATTATTTTCATATCCAAGTTGATAAACAAGCGGTGGCATTACTTTATAACCCCAAATACTTCCAGAACCTAAAAGTTCTCTTATAAAAGCTAGTGTTAATAATATTATTGAATATCCTAAACCATTTCCAATACCATCTATAAACGAAGGTATTGGCTTGTTTCCCATTGCAAAAGCTTCTAATCGTCCCATTAATATACAATTAGTAATAATTAAACCTACAAACACAGATAGTTGCTTCCATACATCATATACATAAGCTTTTAGTGCTTGGTCAACAATAATTACCAATGCAGCTACAACAACTAATTGAACAATTATTCGTATTCTATTTGGAATTGTATTTCGTAAAGCTGAAATAATTAGATTTGAAAATGCAGTTACTAATGTTACAGAAAGCCCCATAACAAATGCAGGCTTCATTTGAACAGTAACAGCTAATGAAGAACAAATACCCAAAACCTGAACTGTTATAGGGTTTTGAAGATTTAATGGATTAGCTAATAATTTTGAATTTTTAATTTGAGCCATATAATATTTTTTTATTTTTTATTTTTTGAAAAATATGATTCATAATTTTTTAAACAATCATACAACATTTGTTCAAGTCCTTTGCTTGTTATTGTTCCACCTGAAATTGCATCAACTCCATGTGTATCATTATCTTTTGCACCACCTTTAACAGTAGCAATTGACGTAAATTTGTTGTTTTCATCAAAAATTGTTTTTCCTTTAAATTGTGTTTGAAAAACGGCTGTATTTATTTCGGCACCTAATCCTGGTGTTTCACCTTTATGGTCGAACATACAACCATAAACTGTATTCAAGTCAGTATTAAACGACATATATCCCCATATAGGTCCCCATAAACCTTTTCCACGTAATTGTACTATGAAATATTTGATTGAATCATTTTTATTAGGAGTGCAAACAAATACTGGAAATAATCTTTCTTCTGCTTTTTCCTTTTTTAATTCATCTGCTAAGTTAATATCAAATGCACTTTTATTTTCAACTAAGACTCCAGTATTATTAATTACAAATGTTTCTGTAATTTTTTCTTTATAAATTAATTCGGCATCTTTTGGAGTAGAAGAAATATTAACTGATTGTAAAATGTTTTGCATTTTTTCAATTCTGACATTATTTTCCTGAGCAGGTTTTAATTGTAATGCAACCACTGTTAATGCTGCTGCAATAACCAAAACCATTATTGTTGAATAAATAAATATATAACTATTTTTTTCTGTATTCATAATCTCTAAATTTTAATATTAAGATTTAATAGATGAAAATTTCGCTCTTTTTAATCGGCGTTTAATATTTGCTTCAACTACATAGTAATCAATAAGTGGAGCAAACATATTCATCATAAGAATAGCCAACATCATACCTTCCGGATAAGCCGGATTTAAAACTCTTATAAACATTGCTATCATACCTATTAGAAATCCGTAAATAATTTTTCCTGTATTTGTTTGAGATGCCGATACAGGCTCGGTTGCCATAAATACAGCTCCAAATAAAAATCCTCCCATGCTCAATTGAACTAATGGTGATATTTCCATATATTGATTTGCTGCAAACAAATTAAAAATATATATCATTGCAGTTCCACCTAAAATTGTTGAAAGCATTATTCTTAAACTTCCAATTCCAGATATAATTAGGATTGCGGCTCCAATTAAAACCGCAATTTTTGATGTTTCGCCAATTGAACCGGGAATATTTCCAATAAACATTGTCCAGAAATCAGGAATTTTATCAAATTGTCCCTGACCTGCTAATCCTAGTGGTGTTGCTCCAGAAAAACCATCTACAGCCTTAGTTGTACTATCGGATAAACCTGAAATCCATACAAAATCGCCAGAAATTTTTGAAGGATATGCAAAAAATATAAAAGCTCGTGCAAGTAATGCCGGATTGAAAATATTCATTCCTGTTCCGCCAAAGACTTCTTTTCCAATTATTACAGCAAAAATTGTAGCTACTGCAACCATCCAAAGTGGCGTGTCAACAGGCATAATCAGAGGGATTAACATACCTGAAACAAGAAAACCTTCGTTTACTTCGTGCCCTCTGATTTGAGCGAAAATAAATTCAACTCCTAATCCAACAACATAAGAAACTATTACGATTGGTAAAACTTGTAAAAATCCATACCAGAATAGTTCAAATAGTCCACCTGTTTGACCAAGTGATAGAAAATGCTGGTATCCAACATTCCACATTCCAAAAAGTAATGAAGGCAATAATGCTAATACAACTATACTCATTGTTCGTTTTAAATCTATTCCATCTCTGATATGAGAACCCGATTTTGTTACATGGTCAGGAACAAACAAGAATGTTTCAAAAGCATCGAAAGTCGAACGAAACTTCTGAAATTTGCCTCCTTTCTGAACGTGAGGCTTTATTTTATCTAATGTGTTACGTAAAAATTTCATTTATTATATGTTTTGTTTGTTGTTTAACTTCGACAAAGGAACATGTTTTTCGACAATGGGACATGTCCCATTGTTAGCTCATTTCTTTTCTAACCAAATCAAGACCTTTTCGTAAAATTTCTTGAACATCAATTTTTGATGTACATACAAATTCGCATAATGCAAGGTCTTCTTCAATAACTTCGTAAATACCTAATTGTTCCATTTTATCAATATCTTCGGCTAATATTGCTTTTAATAAATATTGTGGATAAATATCCATTGGAACGACTTTTTCGTATTGATTTGTCATAACAAAGGCTCTGTGTCCACCGTTAATATTTGTGTCGAGCTTATATTTTTTAGACGGCATCATCCAAGAAAAAAAAGTTTTTGAAGCACTGAATTTATTTAATCCGGGCATTCCCCAACCTAAAAATTCAAAATGATTTCCTTCTGGAATTACAGTAACTTGAGTATCGTAAAATCCTATAAATCCTTCAAAATCAATTTTTTTACCTGTAAGAACATTTCCCGAAATTACTCTGAAATTATTTCCCGAAACATTATCTTTTAATATTGTTTTTACTGAACTTCCAATAATTGTTTTATAATATTTTCGATGAATTACTTCCGAACCTGTTAAAGCAATTATTCTATGTGCATCGAAAATTCTTTTTTCAAAAAATCTTCCAATTGCAACAACATCTTGAGGATTAATAACCCAAACAACTTCTCCTTTATTAATTGGGTCGATATGATGAATCTGAATGCCAACATTTCCTGCCGGATGTATTCCTTCAATTTTGTTTAATTCTACATTTTTTAAATGGGTAAATACCTTAGAAACATTATAATTGCCATTAACATTCAAATTAATAACCCCATTTGTAAGTTTTTTTAAAGCATTTATTCCTTTTTGTAAAAATTCTTCATCGTCTTGCATTACAAAGTCAACATCGGGAGCTAGCGGGGCTGTGTCGAAAGCAGAAATGAAAATTGATTTTGGAGTATGTGCAGGATTTGCAATAATTCCATAAGGGCGTTGAATTATGAAAGTCCATAATCCGGCTTTAAGAAGTTGAGTTTTAATTTCTTGTGCTGAAGCTTTTTCAATGTCAATTTTCTCAAAATTATTGTACACGATTTCTTTTGAAGCATCAATAATAACTTCGAGTATTCTTCTTCTTTCGCCTCTTTTTATTTCAGAAACTTTGCCACTTACAGGTGAAACAAAGTTTATTTCAGGGTTGTATTTATCAATAAAAAGGGGACTTCCTGCTTTAACTTCGTCTCCTTCTTTGACAAGAAGTTTGGGCGTTAATCCGATAAAGTCTGTAGGCTTTACTGCATATTTGTCTGATATTTCGGTCTTTATAAATATTTTCTCGGCTTCACCGTCTAATCTAATATTTAAACCCTTATTTAAAGTAATTGATTTAGCCATTAGCTATTTTATTTTTTTAAATTTGTTCAAAATTATATTTTTTAAATGTTTGATAATGGTTTTTTACATTAAAAATTTATCAAATATCAAATATTTTTTAAACATTGCAGTAAAGTATTGATAATGAGAATTTATAAAATTTATTTTGCAATTTATTTTATTTTGTTTTTGACTCTTAGTTTTAATTCAAAAGCCAATAAAAATATTAAATTTTCCGATTCTATTCCCGATTTTTATAAAGAAAACTTTTTAAGATATTCAAATTTTATCTATAAAGACAATATTAAAACATTGCTTATTTATAAAAATGGCTGGGAACTTTCTAATCCAATAATTGAATTAAATTCAAATGAGCAAATTAAGTTATGTTTCGACGATTTAGATGCTGATGTAAAAAATTTGAGATATAAAATTGTTCATTGCAATTCGGATTGGACTCTTTCAGATATTTCATATTTTGATTATCTTGATGGTTTTGAGGAAAATATATTGAGTGATTATAAGTTTTCGTTTAATACTTTTCAGAAATTTACACACTACAATCTTTTAATTCCGAATGATGATATAAAACTCAAATTATCAGGAAATTATCTTATTAAAGTTTATGATGGCTTTGATGAAGAAAATTTATTGGTTACAGCACGATTTTTATGTGTCGAGAAAAAAGCTCAGATTGATGCAACTTGTAACAGAGCCATGATGCCTGATATTGCACTTACACACCAGCAAGTTAGCTTTAAAATTTCTACTCCTATTAATATTCCGAATCCGCAAAATGAGCTTAAAATTGTGATTTTGCAAAATTTCAGATGGGATAATTGTATTTCAGGGTTAAAGCCTTTGTTTATAGGCAATAACGAGTATAATTATAATCATACCGAAGGTAATTGTTTTTTTGCAGGAACAGAGTTCCATTATTTTGACATTAAAAGTGTTCGCTATCAGGCTGAAAGAATTAATAAAATTGAATATCGAAAGCCATTTTACTATATTGATTTAATTCAAGACTTTCCTTTAAGATTTAAGACTTATATTTTTAATTCCGACTTAAATGGAAAATATATTGTTAAAATTCAGGAAGGCGAAAATAGTGAAACCGATGCCGATTATGTATTTGTAAATTATTATTTGCCTTACGATTACCCTATAATTGATGGAAACATTTATGTAATTGGCGGTTTCAATAATTGGCAATTTATTCCCGAAAACAAGATGAGTTATAACTTTGAGAAAAAACAATACGAACTTTCGTTGAAACTGAAACAGGGTTATTATAATTATCAATATGCTTTTGTAAAAGATGGTACAAATACAGCAGATAACACATTTATTGATGGTTCGCATTACGAAACCGAAAATGAATATTTGATTTTGGTTTATTTACGTGAAAACTCCTCACGTTATGACAAGTTGATTGGTTATCAGGTTGTTAATTCTAATGTGAAGTAAGTTTATAAGTTGAAGAGTTGATAGGTTTATAAAAAAACTGTAACAGGGTTTTGAACCCTGCCACAGTATTACAAAGTTAACAATGCCAATTATTTTTTATTTCTAATTGTTTTAATCCATTTTGGTAAAGCATCTCCAATTATTATAAGCACACAAATTATTATCAAACCTGTAAGTGTAAGATTTATTGAGCCTTGAACGATAGTTTTTTCAGAATCTAACTGAGGCAGATAAATGTTCAGAATATTTTTAATTCCAGCCGTGAGTGTTGTAATTCCTACAAAAAGCATTGGAACAATTGTTACCCATGCGTATCTTGCTTTTCCTCTGTTAATTATATAAGATGTGCCAACCGCTAGTGCAATGGTTGCTAAAAGCTGATTTGCAGTGCCAAACATGGGCCATATTGTAGCAACACTACCCGTATAAATAAAATATGCCCAAGCAAAAACAATCAAAAAACTTGCAATAAGATTACCTGGAATCCAGTTTGTTCTTGAAAAGGGTTTGTAAATTTTCCCTAACGCTTCTTGTAAAACAAATCTTCCAATTCTAGTTCCTGCATCAATAGTTGTTAGTATAAATAATGCTTCAAACATAATTGCAAAATGATACCAATAAGACATTAAGCCCGACAAGCCTGGTATAGAAGAAAATATCTGAGCCATACCCACAGCTAGCGAAACTGCACCACCTGTTCTCCCGGCTATTTCCTCACCAACCTCAATCGAAAGCTGCATTATGTTTGATGTAGTAAATCCCATTTCATGTAGTTTTGGTAATAAAGCTGCAAATTTTTCTACAGGTACATTTATCTGAAAATAATCAAGCGGAAAAAGGCTTGATGCTGCAATTAAAGCAAGAATACTTACAACAGCTTCTGATAACATTGAACCTACAGCAATAGCTTTAATGTGTGATTCTTTCATAAGCATTTTAGGTGTTGTTCCGGAACTTACAAGTGAATGAAACCCTGATATTGCACCACAAGCGATTGTTATAAAAAGATACGGAAACAAAGTTCCCGGAATTATTGGACCTCCGCCATGAATAAACTCTGTAAATGCCGGCATTTTCATTTCTGGCATAACTACTATAATTCCTATTGCAAGTAAAG
The DNA here is from genome assembly GCA_001768155.1 of Bacteroidetes bacterium GWA2_30_7. Classification (GTDB taxonomy): domain Bacteria; phylum Bacteroidota; class Bacteroidia; order Bacteroidales; family GWF2-33-38; genus GWA2-31-9. The sequence goes on along the minus strand of MENC01000047.1, from coordinate 14,264 downwards.
CAATTACAGCCAGTTTCATTATTGAACTTAAATAATCTCTTGGAGAAAGTAATAACCAAACAGGAAGTACCGATGCAAAAAAGCCATAAATGGCAAGTAAAATTGTAAGTGTTTTATGGTCATAAGTAAACCACGATGCAATTGAAGAACCAGGAATGTACCGACCAAGTATCACACTAAGAGTTAATAAAATAACTCCAAATATTGTTGCTTCAACAGTTTTGCCTTTACGAAATTTAAACATCCAGAGCCCCATTAATAACGCAATTGGAATGGTGGAAGCAATTGTAAAAGTTCCCCAAGAGCTTTCTGCCAGTGCATTAACTACTACCAACCCTAAACCCGCAAGAGCAACTATAATTATCAATAAAATTGCGAATGATGCTGTTGTTCCGCTGACTTTACTTATTTCTCTTTTAGCTATTTCGGCAAGCGATTTTCCATCGTGTTCAATAGACGCAGTAAGAATAACAAAGTCGTGGACTGCACCAGCCAATACA
>MENC01000047.1:11972-13679 GCA_001768155.1 Bacteroidetes bacterium GWA2_30_7 | reverse complement strand
AATCGTTTATAGTTAAAACCTTAGCTGAAATAAAGCTGAAATAAAATCTGTATGCCAATATAAACACCAGTACAGCTCCAATAACTAATGGCATTGCATTCATAATTTCAAATTTTAATTGTTAAAACAAACCTACATGTTTTTTATAAAATTCACAAATACTTATTAGATAAACAGGGAAAGTGCAGCTTAAATTTAACACAATTTTAGGTACTTATAACTCACTAAACTCTTTTATTTTTTTTATTATAGCTTCAATTAGCGGATTAAATTCAGCTTTTTTTGAATAATTGACTGATAAATTATGTACAAACAATTTTAGCTTTTCTTTAATATAAGTTGAGTTTGAATTTTCATTTAACTCTGAAATAAAATCTATAGAATTTAAAGCAACCGAGTCGCTTCTATTTACTACAAAATCAAAATAATAACCAAGCATTTCGCTGAATTTTTTATGATTAATTGTTGTAAGGGTAACTTTATAAAATGTTTCATTTTTTTCGTTTCCATATATTGAATATAATAAGCCTAAAATCAATTTAACGTTTTCATCTTTAGATTGTTCGATCTCTTCACATTTTTTAAGGCCTTTGCTTAAATCAGTTTTTAAGAAATATTCCAGATAGCTGAATTTTACATTATAAGAAGAATCAATAAATGAGTTAGATATATTTTCAATTGATTGAACAAATTGATAATCAGAAAGTACCGAATAAGTTGAAACAAGAATTTCAACATTTTCTGATTCGTTCAGAAATTTAATTAATAATGGTTTAAAATCAGTTTGAAAAATGCTGTCTTGTATTTTAAAGTTTTTTAATAAACCTAATACTTTTAACGTAATATTTGTATTGTTTTCAATCAATAAATTTCTAAAAACCAAAGCCTTGATAGAGTCATTATTTAAATAATTCAGAGCATTTAGACGAGTTAAGTCGGTTAATTTTTTACACGTGGTTATTTCCGCAATATTATTTGTGTCGGTATAGTTAGTTTTTGATAACGGAAGAGTATATTTATCAATACAAACAAATGAAGGTTTTTCTTTCACGGTATATTGAAATAATGAAGTTTTATGAGTTATTGTTTCTTTTTTTGCAATAACTTCATTTCCTGAGCCAATTAATATGTCAACTGGCAAAACAAATAATTTATCGAAGTCGGTATTTTTTTCTTGAACTATTTTTACTTCGAGTTTTTTTTCATTTTCGTTATATGTATAGTTTACAACTAATTCGGGTAATTCTTTTGATAAAAACCATTGATTAAAAAACCAATATAAATCTTCACCAGAGACTGTTTCAAACGATTTTTTTAAATCAAAAATATCAACATTGGCAAATTCATAATCTGAAATATATTTTTTGACAGCTTTAAAAAATATTGAATCGCCCAAATAACTTCTTAATGTATGCAAATTCAAAGCTCCCCTTTCGTAAGATATTGCGTCAAATAATTCAACATCAGGGTCGTTGAAGTAGTTTGTAATAACGGGTCTGTTATTAATTGAAATAATTGTTTCAACTTCTTCAACCCATTCATTAATAAGTGCTTCACAATCTGAACGAGAATATTTCTTTTCAGTCCAAAGTAATTCTGAATAAGTGGCAAAAGCCTCGTTTAATGCAAGTTGCGACCACGACTTGCATGTAACTAAATCGCCAAACCATTGATGTGCAGTTTCGTGAACAATTGTTTGCTCATGAT
>MENC01000047.1:9407-11931 GCA_001768155.1 Bacteroidetes bacterium GWA2_30_7 | reverse complement strand
TAAATTTAATTATTTCGGGAGTTTTGCCAAAAACATATTTCACAGAATCGTTGTAATTTTTTGATGTATAATAAACTAAATCAGTATTTTTATATTTTTCGGATTTGATTTGAAATTCACCAACAATTATACATGTAAGATATGGAGAGTGTGGTTGCGACATTTGCCAGTAAAATGTTTTTGTGCTGTCTTTTTTATGATTTAAAGTTGTGTAAACGAGTTCTCCGTTTGAAATTGCAATTTGGTCTTTTTCAACTGTAATAAATACATCCTGAGTCATTTTTTGCTCAGGTGAATCAATTGTTGGAAACCAGCACGATGCAGCACTTGTTTCGTTCAGCGTCCATAATTGTTTTGGAATATCTTTATCGCTTCCGTCTGAGTTTATAAAGTATGCACCGTGATATTCATTTTTAATCAAATTTTTCTGAAAAAGTGAATCGGGATATGCTATGTAGTTAATCATAATTTTTACAGTATCAGTTATTTCAAAATCGGGTTTAATCGCTAGCTCTTTGCCATCGTATTCATATTTTAAATCTTTTGAAATAGAATCAGTTTCGAGTGCAATTCGATTTATAATAAATCCTTTTGCATCAATATTTATTTTATTAACAGGTAGTTGGTGAGGTTTTAAAGTTAAAATTGCCTCAGCTTTTATTGCATGATTTTTCCAATCAATATTAATATCTAAACGTGTATTTATTAAATCAATTAATTTTTTCTTTTGAGAGTAATAGATGCTTGATGTATCAATATTTTTAACGATAATTGGTTCTTTGTCAGATTCTTCGTCAATAAAATTTCCTAACGATTCGATAAACAATGAATCTGGCGAAGTTGAAACAGAATTATTATTCGGAAATATTAAAGATTTAATTGCACATGACTGCAAAATACTGCTAAAAACAAACAAAGTAATAAGCAGCAATATGTTTTTTTTCATAAATCTGTAAATGAAATACAAACTTATTTTAAATCTAATATTTAAACAATTTTAAATATTAGATTGTTATTAACAACTTTAAAAACCTCTCAAGTTTATTCAGGAAAATATTCGTCATAATAAAGTTACATTTCGTCAAAAGTTTCATTTTTAAATAGAAAAGAGATAATTATTTGATATTTCATTTAAAAAAATTTAACTAATTTTCACATTCTTACTTTTGACAAAGTTTTAAACTTTGTCAAAGTTGAAAAATTAAGAATGTAAAAATTAAATCAAAAACAATATGAAAAATTTATTTACCCTTTTAGCAATCGCAATCTGCACATTGAGCGTAGTCGAAATGTCAGCACAAAACTACTATTACGCAGTAACTGTTGGCGATACAGTACAACTCTCAGTTACAAATGCCAATGGCACAATACAGTGGCAACAAACTGATGATACACTTGGCACTTGGTCAAATATTTCTGGTGCAACTACAAGTCCGTACCTTCATTTAACCCAATCCTCAGCCACAGGCAAAAAGTTTTATCGTGCCGAAATTACAAACCCAACTGTGTGTACCACAGGCTCGTGGTATAGTTCAATAATTAAACATAAAATTATTTCAAACCTTACAGAATTGCAAATTGGCGATTTTTATGGTGGTGGTTTTGTGTTTTATAATAATGCTGGGAGTGGGCTGATTGCTGCACCAAGCGACCAAGGTACAGGCTCTACATGGGGTTGTAATGGTACATTAATTACAGGAGCCGATGGTTTTGCAATTGGAACAGGCGAACAAAACACACTAGATATTGTTGCCGGTTGTGCAACAGCAGGTAATGCAGCTCAATTATGTTTCGATTTAGTTTTAGATGGTTACTACGATTGGTTTTTACCTTCTAAAGATGAATTAAATTTATTATATACTAACCTGCATTTGAATAGTATTGGCGGTTTTTCTAGCTACGGCTATTGGAGTAGTTCAGAGGTTAGTGCAGGTGGCGCATGGTTACAGGACTTCAGCAATGGCACTCAGAGCGGTGGCACTAAGACCTACGTCATCTATGTTAGGGGTATTAGGGCTTTTTCGCCACCTCCACCGCTTAATTGTGGCACAGTTACCGACTACGATGGCAATATTTACAACACAGTAACTATTGGCTCTCAATGCTGGCTCAAAGAAAACCTAAAAACTACAAAATATGCCGATGGAACACCATTGGTTGATGGCACAGGAGCAGGTGATATTACAGGAAATTATACAACAAAATACTATTTTGATTATGCAGATAACCCTGCTAACACAGTAACTTATGGTAAACTATATACTTGGGCAGCAATAATGAACGATGCAGCTTCGAGCAATGGCAACCCAAGCGGAGTACAAGGCGCTTGCCCTACAGGATGGCATGTACCTAGTGATGCCGAATGGAACATTATGGAAAAATACCTTGATAGCACTGTTGATACCATTGCAATCGGTTGGGTTGGTACCGATATTGGCGGAATACTCAAAGAAACAGGAACAACTCATTGGAATAGCCCAAATACAGGTGCTACCGACAGCAGCGGTTTTACAGCTCTTCCGGG
>MENC01000047.1:0-9357 GCA_001768155.1 Bacteroidetes bacterium GWA2_30_7 | reverse complement strand
ACTGGTGGTCAGCGACAGTGAACTATGCTTCGTACGCTTGGGAACGCTTCCTGTACTACAGCTACGCCACTGTGTACAGGTACGACTACGGTAAGGCTTATGGCTTTAGTGTTCGTTGCGTTAAGGACTGATTTGTTGATTATTTGAAAATTTGATAATTTAATAATTACCGATTGCGGTCTAATTTTTTTTTGAAAAATGATAATAGCAAGAAATAATTAAAGTAGCACTCAAAAACCTCCAAGGTTTTTAAAACCTTGGAGGTTTAATAAAAGTTGAAAAAATGAACAAATACAATATTCCATTAGAACCCGATAAATACTACCACATTTATAATCATGCGGTGGGAAAATCGAATTTGTTTGAAACGGAAGGTAATTATTTTTTCTTCCTCGAAAAATACAAACAATATATATCGTCTTATGTTGATACGTTTGCTTATTGTTTGTTGCCTAATCATTTTCATTTGGCGGTTCGTATTAAAAACGTTCTTCAATTTCCTAAACTTTCCGAAAGTTTTAAACTTTCGGAAAGTTTAGGAAATTCTGTCCCTACCTTTATTTCGAAGCAGTTCTCAAATTTTTTTAGTTGCTATTCCCAATCTTTTAATAAACAACAATCCCGAAGAGGTGGTTTATTTGAACATAAGTTCAGAAGAAAACATATATCAACCGAAGCCTACTTCAAAAACCTTATCCATTATATACATTATAATCCTGTTCATCATGGATTTGTAGAAGATTTACGTGATTGGAAATTTACTTCTTATGAAAGTTATTTTTCGCCAAAAGCAACGCTATTAAAGCGAGATGAAGTAATTTCGTGGTTTCAAGATAAAAAAGGGTTTGAAGAATTTCATAAAAGAGAGTTAGATGATAAAATGATAATTGAATTTGAATAAATTAATAAACCTGACAGGTTTTAAAAACCTGTCAGGTTTGAAAAAAAAAATAAAAATTAAAAACAAAATATATGAAAACAACAACCATCAAATTAGCACTTAGCATTGTAGCATTATTAATGCTTCTAAATGTTGCAAAATCACAGCAATTGCGAGTATTATGTACATCAGTAGTAATGTCGGAACCTGTTCCTGCAAGTATTATAACTCAACCAGCCGACACCTCAGTTTGTGCAGGCAATAACGCCATGTTTTTTATTTCAGCCACTGGTGATGAACCAATTATATACCAATGGCAAAAAGACGGTGTTGATATTTCAGGTGCAGTTAATGATACTTTGTTTTTAACTAACATTGTTGCTTCCGATACCGGACAATACAGATGTATAGTTAATAATGGTTGTGGTGGAGATACAAGTGGTATTGCAAATTTGACACTTTGTTCATGTATTGTAAATATTCCTGATGCTAATTTCAAAAATTACTTAATAAGTAACGCTACAATTAATGCAAACTCAGATACTGAAATTCAATGTTCTGAAGCTGTTGCATTTTCGGGAACTTTATTAGTAGCAAATAAAAATATTGCTGATTTAACAGGTATAGAAGCATTCACAGCTCTTGATAATTTGAACTGTTACAATAATCAATTAACGAGTATAGATGTTTCTGCTAATGTTGTACTCACTACTTTGAATTGTGGTGGAAATCAATTAACTGATTTGGATGTTTCTGCCAATATTGTACTTTCTAAGTTGTATTGTTATAATAATCAATTAAATAATTTGAATGTTTCAGGGGCTGATTCTTTAACTGAATTATGGTGTTACAATAATCAAATAACAAGTTTGGATGTGTCGGCAAATGCCGCACTTTCATATTTGAATTGTTATATTAATCAACTAACGGATTTGAATGTTTCAGCTAATACTTCGCTTACATATTTGAACTTCAATAATAATCAATTAACAAATTTGAACGTTACAAATAATACTCTATTAAATACATTGTATTGTCATTTTAATCAATTGACAAGTTTGGATGTTTCCTCAAATACTCTACTTACCCAGTTTTACTGTTACAATAATCAATTAACTAGTTTGAATGTAAAAAATGGGAATAACTCCAATTTTATTTATTTCCTTGCTAACAACAATCCAAACCTTAGCTGTATTCAAGTTGATGACACAACTTGGGCGAATTCAAACTGGACAGTTGCAAATGGAAATATTGATGCAACTTCACATTTCAGCATTGACTGTGCAGCCGAATGTATTGTAAATATTCCAGATGCTAATTTCAAAGCGGCTTTAGTTGCTAATACTTTAATTAATACAAATTCCGATTCATATATACAATGTTCTGAAGCCTCAGCTTTTTCAGGTTCAATAGATGTAAATAGTATGTCAATTTCTGACTTAACAGGAATAGAGGCTTTTACTTCGCTTACAGAACTTTATTGCTATGGAAATAATTTGACATCTTTAAATGTTTCTCAAAATACAGCATTAACAAAACTTTACTGCTATATTAATTCTTTATCGAGTATTGATGTTTCAAATAACACAGCTTTAACTCATTTGGTCTGTAACGAAAATCCTTTAAATACAATAGACATTTCAGCAAATATTCAATTACAGGTATTAGGTTGTTACAGTACAAATATTTCAAATCTTGATTTATCAAACAACACAAACTTAACAGAACTGGGATGTGGTATGAATCAATTAACAAGCCTTGATTTATCGAACAATACTTTATTAACTTATATTGATTGCGGCGATAATCAAATAACAAGTTTAAATTTATCTTCTCATAATTCGCTTGCTGATTTATTTTGCCAATCAAACAATCTTACAAGTCTTAATATTCAGAATGGAAACAATGTAAATTTCAATTTCTTTGATGCAACAGTAAATCCTAATTTAATATGTATTCAGGTTGATGATACTGTTTGGGCAAATGCAAACTGGACTGCATATATTGATTCAACTTCACATTTCAGTATTGACTGTGCTGCCGAATGTATTGTAAATATTCCTGATGCAAATTTTAAAGCGGCATTATTAGCTAATTCGGCAATTAATACAAATAGCGATGGTGAAATACAATGTAGTGAGGCTAATGCATTTACCGGTTCTATTGATGTAAGCAATCTATCTATTGTGAATTTATCTGGAATTGAGGCATTTACCGCCATTACTAATTTGAATTGTAACAATAATCTATTAACAAGTTTGAACATTTCCGAAAATACTGCTCTTGATATTTTGAATTGTTATAATAATCAATTATTAAGCCTTGACATTTCAGCGAATACATCTCTTACTTTTTTGGGCTGTGGTGCTAATCAATTAACAAGTCTTAATGTTTCTGCTAATACTGCTCTTAATTCTTTATTCTGTTATACAAATCAATTAACAAGTCTTGATGTTACTGCTAATACGGCTCTTACAGAATTAGACTGTTCCACAAATCAATTAACAAGTCTTGATGTTACTGCTAATACATCTCTTTCCTTTTTAGAGTGTGGTGGTAATCAAATAACAAGTATGAACCTTTTCTCAAATACCACTCTTACTAATTTTGGTTGCTCTGGTAATCAACTAACAAGTTTGAATCTTTCCGCTAATGTAGCTCTTGCTGAATTGTACTGTGGCGTTAACCAATTAACAAGTTTAAACCTTTCTGCCAACACTGTTCTTTTTGCTTTATACTGTAACAATAATCAATTAACAAGTTTGAATATTAAAAATGGAAACAATATTAATCTTGCCATTTTTGATGCTACCAATAACCCAAGCCTAACCTGCATACAAGTAGATGATTCTGCATTTATGAATACCAACTGGGCAGGTGCAAAAGATTCTTGGGCAAGTTATAATGAAAATTGTAATACTTCAACTCTTTCAATTACTTCTTCAATCACAAATGCAAATTGCTTTGGTTCTTCAACAGCTTCAATTGACATTACAATTTCAGGTGGCACAACTCCATATACTTACATATGGAGTAATTCCGATACTACCGAAGATTTAACAAATATTCCTGCCGGTATTTATTATGTAACAGTTACCGATGCTGCAAGTGCTACTTTGGTTGATACATTTGTAGTTGATGAAGTTGTATATATTCCTGATGCAAATTTTAAAGCTGCTTTGTTAGCAAATTCTGCAATTAATACAAATTTAGATGGAGAGATTCAATGTTCTGAAGCAACTGTTTATAGTAGTACAATTGATGTTAGCAATTTAGGTGTTTCTGATTTAACAGGTATTGAGGCGTTTACATCTCTTAATGTTCTGTATTGTTGGAATAATCTATTAACAAGTTTAAATGTATCTAACAATACTGCTCTTACAATTTTGAACTGTTACAGTAATCAACTTTCAAGTATAGACCTTTCGTCAAATACAGCACTTTTTGGTTTTAATTGTTATAATAATCAATTAACAAGTTTAAATATTTCTTCAAATACAGCACTTTCTGAATTGGGATGCAACGGTAATCTTTTAACAAGCTTAGATGTTTCATCCAATACTGCACTTACTTCTTTGGATTGTAGTAGTAATCAATTAACAATCTTAGATGTTTCTGCAAATACAGCCCTTTCGATTTTAATTTGTTTTAGTAATCAACTGACAAGTTTGAATCTTAATTCTAACACAGCACTTACCCTTTTGGAATGTACTTCTAATCAATTAACTAGTTTAAATGTAAAAAATGGAAATAATACAATTGTTACAGATTTTTTTGCCAACAACAATCCACTTCTAAGCTGTATTCAGGTTGATAATGCAGCATGGTCGTCTGCTAACTGGACAAGTATTGATGCAGGTGCAAGTTTTAGCGAAGATTGTTCATCGGCTTGGTGCATAGTAAATATTCCCGATACTAATTTTAAAGCTGCATTAGTTGCTAATGCTTTAATTAATACAAATGCAGATGGTGAAATTCAATGTTCTGAAGCTGCCGCATACTCTGATACACTAAATGTTAACTCTATGAATATTGCAGACCTAACAGGCATTGAAGCATTTACTTCGATAATAGCTTTGAACTGTGTAGCAAATCAATTAACAAGTTTAAATGTTTCTGCAAATATTGCTCTTATTGATTTAGACTGCGACAATAACCTATTAACAAGTTTGAATGTTTCAACCAATACAGTTCTTTCTTTGTTGAATTGTGCAGGTAATCAACTTACGAGCTTAGATGTTTCTACTGATTCGTCTCTTAGTTATTTGAATTGTGGCGATAATCAATTAACAAGTTTAGATGTTTCAACAAATTCTGCTCTTACTGAGTTGGATTGTGGCGGTAATCTATTAACAAGTTTAAATGTGAAAAATGGCAATAATATCAATTTTACATTTTTCTGGGCAGTTGGCAACCCTAATCTTAGCTGCATACAAGTAGATGATTCTGCATGGTCAACTACCAATTGGTTAGACATTGATACAACTGCTCATTTCAGCATTAACTGCGCTACCGAATGCGTTGTAAATATTCCTGATGTTAATTTCAAAGCGGCTTTAGTTAGTAATTCATCAATTAATACAAATGCTGATAGTGAAATTCAATGTTCCGAAGCTTCTTCATACTTAGGTGCATTAGTTGTAAGTGGTTTGAATATTGCAGACTTAACAGGTATAGAGGCATTTACTACTATTGTAAATTTAGATTGCAGCAATAATCTTTTAACAAGTTTAAATATTTCTGCTAATACTCCTCTTATAATTTTAAACTGTAGTGGTAATCAATTAACAGGTCTCAATATTTCATCTAATACTGCTCTAACTGCTTTGTACTGTTACAATAATCAAATATCAGGCTTGGATGTTTTATCTAATACTGCTCTTATTACTTTGTACTGTAACAATAATCAACTTACAAGTTTAGACATTTCTGCCAATACTGTTCTTAAATATTTGAACTGTAGCATTAACCAATTAATAAATTTAGATGTTTCCCTAAATACATCACTTATTACTTTGGATTGTAGCAGTAATTTATTTACAGGTTTAAATGTTTCGGCTAATACTGCACTTACTACTTTATACTGTAGCAATAATCAATTAACAGGTTTAGATGTTTCTGCTAATACGTCTCTTGCAACTTTATACTGTCTAAATAATCAATTATCAAGTTTGAATATTTCAGCTAATCCTGCTCTTAGTTTTTTGAACTGTTACAATAATCAATTAACAAGTTTAAATGTGAAAAATGGAAATAATATCAATTTTACTAATTTTAATGCTATTAATAACCCCAGCCTTACATGTATTCAGGTTGATAGTGCCGCATGGTCAACCGCTAATTGGACAAATATTGATGTAGGGGCAAGTTTTAGTGAAAACTGTAGTGCTTCAAATCTTTTAATTACTTCTTCAATTACAAATGCAAATTGCTTTGGTTCTTCAACTGGTTCTATTGATATTACAGTTTCAGGAGGTGCAACTCCTTACACTTTTGCATGGTCAAACCTGTCAGGTCTTCAAGACCTGACAGGTTTAGTTGCAGGTACATATATTGTAACTGTAACCGATGCTTCAAGTGCAACATTGGTTGATACATTTGTGGTTTCTGAACCCCTTACTTTAGATGCTTCAACTAATGTTACAAATACAAATTGTGGTCAATCCGATGGTTCTGCATCTGTAAATGTTGTAGGTGGAACTTCGCCATATACTTATATCTGGACAGATAGTGAAACTACAAATATTATTTCATCAAAACCTGCCGGAAATTATTGTGTAACTATAACCGATGCAAATTATTGTACATTAATAAAATGTGTAACTATAAGTGATATTGCAGGAATTACTTCACTTTCTACAACTCAAACAAATGTTTCTTGTAATGGAGGTTCAGATGGAACTGCTAGTGTTACTACAACTGGAGGAACTCCGCCATATACTTATTTATGGACACTTGGTCAGACAACTATGACGGCAACTGGTTTATCAGGAGCAAGTTCATATTGTGTAACAGTTACTGATAATGTAGGTTGTAATTTATATTCTTGTGTAACAATTCAACAACCAACTATTGTTACTGCCGCTATTACTGCAAGTGATACAACTAGTTGCTTTGGAGGGAATGATGGTTGGGCAACAGTTACTGGTAGTGGCGGAATTTCACCTTATTCTTATCAGTGGAGTGGTGGGACAGGAAACCAGGTTACATCGACAGCAACAAATTTAGCATATGGAGTATATTGTGTTACAGTTAAAGATGTTAATAATTGTGTAGCTGCACCTAATTGTGTTACAATTTATCAACCACCTGTTTTAAATGCAAATATTACTTCAACTTTATCTGCTCATTGTGGAAATGCTGATGGTAGTGCAACAGTTACTGCAACAGGTGGGACACAACCTTATAGTTATGCTTGGCCCTCCGGGACTTCTGCAAATACTGCAACAGTATCAGATTTATTGGCTGGAAATTATATTGTAACTGTTTCTGATGCAAAAAGTTGTCAATCAACTGCATCAGCAACAATTAGTGATATTGCTTCAGGAATTGCTGCAATTTCTGTTCAGTATAATGCTTCTTGTGATGGTTCTTGTGATGGTTCTTTAACGGTTTCTGTGAGTGGTGCAACACCTCCGTATAATTATAATTGGTCTGACGGTCAATCAACTGTTACAGCAATTAATCTATGTTTTGGAGTATATTGCGTTACTGTAACAGATGCTTATAATTGCAGTATGACGGTTTGTGAAAGTATTACAGAACCTGTTCAAATGATTTTAATTGCTGATAGTATTGCAAATGCTCATTGTAATCAGAAAGATGGTGCAATTTATATTTCAGTAAGTAATGGTCCTGCTCCATTCTCATATATTTGGTCATACGAGGGAATTATAACCGAAGATATTGATTCAATTTTTGCAGGTAGCTATTGTGTAACAGTTACTAATGCACAAGGTTGTACGATTGATTCTTGTTATATTGTTGGAAATGAACCAGCTCCTGTTTCAACAATATCTGCATTTACAAATTTAAACTGCTATCAATCTTGTGATGGTACTGCTACCGTTTCAGCAACAGGTGGTACAGGTATATATACTTATAATTGGAGTGATGGGCAATCTGTAGCTACTGCAACTAATTTATGTGCGGGCATATATACTGTAACTGTAACCGACGAAGCAGGTTGTTCATCAACTACAAGTGTTACAATTACAGAACCCCCATATCTAAACTATAATATAATTTCAAGCAATCCACTTTGTGCAGATAATTGTGATGGTTGGGCAAGCGTAACACCTTTTGGTGGAACGGCTCCTTATACTTATTCATGGACTGGCGGAGGAACAAATCAAAATGATTCATTAAATACCGGACTTTGTGCACAAAATTATAACATTTTAATAACTGATGCTAATGGTTGTGATACTTTAGGAACAGTTTCTTTAAGCCAACCATCAAATATATTATTAACCACTTCTTTTACAGAACCTTCTTGCTTTGGCAGTTGTGATGGGACTGCATCTGTTGTTGCAACAGGCGGTACTTCACCTTTTACTTATATTTGGAATGATTTTGCTGCCCAATCTACTGATATCGCAATAGCATTATGTTCAAATAATTATACTGTTACTGTTACAGACGATAATGGTTGTACTTCAGCAGCTTCCATATCTGTAACTCAACCTGTACAATTACAAAGCGTTACATCACATTCCGATGAATCAATAATAAATGCCTGTGATGGAGCAATAACTGTTTCAGTTTCAGGCGGAACATCTCCATATACTTATAATTGGTCAAATGCATCAACTTCACAAAATATATCAAACCTTTGTGCAGGAGTTTACAATTTAACCGTTACAGATGCTAATGGTTGTACATCAATATTTCAAGATTCTATTTTAGCAGGTTCTTTACAGAGTCCTGTTGCTGAATTTACAGCTGATAATGTAGTATTTTGTAGTCCGGGAATTGTTTCTTTTAATGATTTATCAACAGGTAATCCAACTTCTTGGTACTGGGATTTTGGAGATGGAATTATTTCTATGGTTGTAAATCCAGCTCATACATATACCTCATCAGGGGTTTATACTGTAACATTAATTGTTTCAAATGGTATTGGCAGTGATACTATTACAAAAGTTAATTACATTTTAGTAGGTAGTCCTGAAATATCTTTGACATCAACTAATTTAAGCTGTTTTGGTAATGCAAATGGTTCTGCAATTGTGAATGTAATTAATGGGATTTCGCCTTTTTCATATTCTTGGAGCAATGGTTCTACAAATGACAGTATTGGTTCATTATCTGCAAATATTTACAATGTAGTTGTTTACGATTCAATTAACTGTTTTAGTATTCAATCCGTTACAATTACCCAACCTCCTCAAATAACCATTTCTGCAAATATCACAAATGCAACCACTTATGGAAGTAGCGATGGGGCTATTGATGTAACGGTTTCGGGCGGAACA
>MENC01000046.1:7088-15937 GCA_001768155.1 Bacteroidetes bacterium GWA2_30_7 | reverse complement strand
AAGTGATAGTTCGTTTTTAGCAACTACTAAAATTCCTGATGTATTTTTATCAATTCGGTGTGCAAGACCAGGACGTTGAGAGCCATCGTTAAAGCCTTTTAAATCTTTGAATTTATAAAGTAGAGCATTTATTAACGTTCCTGTATAATTCCCATGTCCGGGATGTACAACCATTCCTGTATCTTTATTAATTACAACCACATCATCGTCTTCGTAAATAACATTAATTGGAATATTTTCGGGAATTAGCTCAAATTCTCTTTTGGGATATGGTAAGACGATAGAAATAACGTCACAGGGCTTAATCTTATAATTAGATTTTACAGATTTTGAATTAACCAGAATATTTCCGGCATCAGCCGCAGCTTGAATTTTGCTACGGGAGATTCCTTCAATTCTGTTTGCAAGAAATTTGTCTATTCTTAACAGGCTTTGACCTTTGTCAACATCGAAATGATAATGCTCGAATAATTCGCCCTGTTCATCATCTTGTTCAATCGGGTCTAGTTCGTTTTCAGGGGAATACATATTTTAGTTTGAGGTTTGAAGTTTGTCGTCATTGCGAGGTACAGCTTGTCCCGATTTTTTTTCGGGGAAGCAATCTTATTGAATTTAACTACATGGTTTTTATGATTATATAAAAATATTAAAAAAATTACAATTCTTTAATTATTATTTATTTACGATGAATTTTGCCGAATAAATTTCAGTATTGTTTTTAATTCTGATTAAGTAAATTCCATTTTCAAGCTTAGAAATGTTAATCTTGTCTTGAATTTCAGAAACTGTCTGAATCATTCTTCCCGATAAATCAAAAATTTCGATATTTCCTTCATTATTATTTAATTCTGAAATATTAATATTTAAAATATCCGAAGCAGGATTTGGATAAATATTTAGTTTATTATTTACAGTTCTTTTTAGTTCGTCGATACCTAACGGAAACGATTTTCCAAATACCGGACGCATCATTACTGCTCCTTTTTCGGATAAATTTTCCCAATTGCCATACGAATTCCAGAAAGTATATGTACTTGCATCTCTGTCAATATCGTAACCAATATTTAATGAAATAGTTCCAGGTTGAACCCAACCTATATAAAATGTTCCTGAAATAAGCATTGGAGAATCAAAATTATAAATATAAAAACCATTTTTATTATACGATTGACTAACTTTACAATCAGTTTTTTGATATATAATATTTCCGGGCTTACCGTTATTATCGTTCCAGATAGTTAAATAAAAATCAACATCGTTTACATCTTGATAAGTATGATTGAAATACATTTGAACAGCACGTAATGAGTCAGTTTTTAATGTTGTAAATCGTAATGCTACTTTTGCATTAGATGCTTGTGGTCCATCAATTCCAAAGCCCATTTCGGCACTTCCATCGTCGTAAGCATAATAATTATAAAATTTTTGATAATAACTTACTGTGTCGTTCCAACGGAATGGAGCTTTTAATGAAACAGTGTCTGTAATTAAATATGCTCGAAGAAGAAATTCAGCAGAATCGTTATTGTCAGCAGGAAATGGATTAATGCCATCATGAAACGCTTCGTAAATTTTATAAATTGAGTCAGGCAATGCATTAACAGCACCACCTTGAAAAAAATATGTTTGAGTATTTGAAATATTATTAGTAACAACTTGTTTAACAGTAACATTAATTGTTTCAGTATTATAGTTTTTGAAAAAAGAAGTAAATCTGCTATTGTTAATTAATGATGTATTATCAATAAAATGCTTCCATGGTACTGTTTCGTAATTGCTTAAAAATGGTTTTAATAGCTTAATAATACTAATATCATTTAAAGAAGTGTCTGCAAAAGAGCGAGATTTATTAAGATATATCCAATCAAGATTCCAACCATCAACATTTGCTGTTCTTATAAATGTGTTTGGAACGGTAGTAATGCTTGCATAATTTTTAAAACGAAATTGAAAACCATTTTGTAAATAAATTGAATCAGAAATATGAATTAGTACTTGTCTGAAATTTTTAACTGTATCGCCAGGCGAACGCCAAACCGAATGCCATAGAGTATCGACAGGTGAATAAAATTCAAGAACCAACGAATCTTTATATTCGGGTATATCTCCTAAGCCGCCAGATTGATATAGAAAACTTAAATATATTGTTGTATCATCCGGAGCACCAATATTTAATTTTAATGGTTTTGACGTTAGATAATCGCCAAGAAAAGAAGTTGTATTTGCCTGACTGTAAACCGCTCCAGTTTCATCAACGGCATCTAATGTTGCAATTCCAATAGATGGTGGGTTAAATCCAAATGTGCTGTTTATGTATGCGTAATTATCTATCCATAAATCGTTATCGGGATAAATTTGAGTTTTTACAAAATCATCAAAAAATGGTAAACTTAAAGTGTCTGAGCTTTTTAAGGATTTTAAGTTTTTTTCGGGGTGATTTCTTAAATAGTCTTTAATTACAGGGTTGCAATCGGTTTGAGTTAATCTAATTTGAGCATTTAATAGATTAGGTATTAATACAAAAAAAGCGATTATTAGTTTAAAAAATTTCATCAATTTAGTATTCGTTTGCGTTAAAATTTTGATGTATTTGTGTGTTCAGGTGATTTGATTGTAATGTTTATAACGTTATATTGAAACTATATATTTTTAATTTCTATTTTTTTAAATAACTTCTATTTTCTAACTTCACGGGACTTAATCAATTTAACAATGCAACAATCTATCTTCTAATTTCTAACTCTTTACCAAATAGAATCATAGACACATAGATTTCAAATAGTTCTAAATAAATTAATATCTATTAATATCTTTTCTATCATCTAACTTCTTTTTTCTAACATCTAACTTCTATATTAATCAATTTCAGGCGGTTCTACATAAGTAGTTGTATCAGTAGGAACAAGTGTTTTATCATTTGTAATCCAAATATCAATACCAGAACCAAGACTAATTTCTGATTTAGGCATTGGCATAGGAAATTGTTTGTAAATTTTGGCTGATGATGAGTCTTTTACTGTTTTTATTGATTCATCACAAACAATTGCTCCAATATTTAACGAAAATTCGGCAAGTTTAGTAGTAGCTTCTTCGATATTCATTCCAATTATTTTTGGCACTGATGTTCTTTCTTTAGTTTCTCCAAGTCCTAAAACTAAATCAATTGCTTTTCCTTTTTCAATTAAAGACCCAGTTTTTATATCTTTTCCTTTATATTTTTGATTTAAAACTACATTTTTGCCAATGTCCGGGATATAACTCAATTTGCCAACTTTTAATCCAAAAGTTTCGATATAAGCTGTAGCTTGACGAAGCGAAACGCCAACTAAATCGGGCACTTGAACTCGCTCTGGCATAATAGCATTCATGGTAACAAATATTTTTCTATTTTCTTTAACTTTGAAATCGGGTGGAGGGTTTTGGTCAACAACAGTTCCTTTTTTTTCATCTAATAAATAAACAGAGTCGGTAACTTCAAATCGTAATCCTTTTTCATTAGTTAATTGTGTGATTTCCTCAAGTGTCAGACCTCTAAAATCGGGAACTGCAATAGTTTCCCCGTGTTGTGTAAATGATTCAAGAGATAAAAAAGTAATCCAGAGTATAACTACTGTAACAATTAGTGCAATTCCTACATTAATAAAGAATGTTTTACTTATAAAAAATTTAAAAAAGTTTTTCATTTATTACCTAATGCTCACATTTAACGTAAAAGCAAAGATAAAATTATATTTCTTAAAAAATAAATGGCTCTCCTCCGAAAAGTCTTTTTTTGCCACAAAGACTCAAAGACACAAATTTTTAATAATTATAATCTGTTGTTTTTTAAAGCTTTGTATATCTTAGCGTCTTTGTGGCATTTTTATAATTAATTACTTTTCGGAGTGCCTCTTAAATTGAAAAGAAAAAAATGCAAATCATTATATATTAGGCTATTATGGGAATAAGCTGTTCTTTTATTCAATAATCATCTTTGTATTAAATCTTTTTTCACCAATTAATTCAACATAATATACTCCAGAAGTGAAACCTTTTCGATTGATTTCGATATTATTTCCATTTATTTCTTTAATTTCTTTAACAGTTTTTCCAGAAATATCTGTAATTTTTAATGAATATTTTGAATTATTCGGATTGTTAAATTTAATTACTGTTTTGTTATTAAATGGATTAGGAAAATTTGTTATTTTATTTTCATCAATTTTAGTAATTCCAGTAAAAATATCTACAATATTAGTATTTGTGCAACCATAAGAGTCTGTTACAGTTAAAGTGTAACTTCCAGCACAAAGATTTGATGCAGTTGCAGTTTGTTGATTTTGACTATCGTTCCATTGATAGCTATAAGGAGGAAATCCACCAAATACTGTTGCAGAAATCGAATTAGTGCAATTGGAGGTTAATGTATCTGGTATAATAAAATTTAACTGAATTGAACTCGGAATATTATTCCAATATGTTAAAACCAAAGTATCGCTAATAGCATCAACTACAGTAACTTTATATTTCCCAGTTAGAATATTTTCAATAAAATTTGTAGTTTCGGCATTGTTCCATTTGTAAGAATATGGCGGAGTTCCGCCTTCAATTTTTGCAGAGAGTTTTCCTATTCCATTGCACGAATTGTTTTGAATATAACCTTGTAATCTATCAAAATCTTTAATTCCAAAAGTATATTCACCAACTTTTAAAGTATCGGCTATTAAATATCCATAAAGAGCATATCCTGATTTTGTAAATGAAGTTACTTCCCAATCGTAAGCAGGTGATTTTCTATAAAATAACACCAATGAATCTGATGAGTTTGTCATTAATTTATTGTCTAAGTATCCGCTTGACGAACTAGTTGTTTTATTATAAGAAAACCTGCCTTTAATGCGAAAATTATCTGGAATTAACCCATCAATTTTCCAATAATGTTCTTGCGATAGATAAATTCCTTTATGATAGGTTTTAAAGTTATCGGGTTCGACCCAGTTATATTCGGCTCTTAAAAAAGCAGAATCTATAACCGAAACTACTTCAGCAATAAAATATGCTTTATCAAATGACTGTTGACCAGTTGTTTTTAAAGTTTTATAATTATCAGTTGTTGCATCGCATAATTTTTCTTCTAAATCAAGAATTGCAAGAGATGGATTAATTGGAATATAAAATGTGTCGATACCTGTTTCACCTGAAAATTGTAATAATTCTGTGTGTTTTACCCAGCTATTATCTATAAAAGTAATTTCTATTCGGTTATCGTTTGATACAAAATTTGTTCCTCTGCTTCGTTGTTTCACACTAACAATAACTTCATATTCGTTGCCAGATGGTATTACTTTAAATGAATCGATAGAAAAGTGCATAAATCCTGGTGAAAACACCCAAGCATTATAAAAACTATTAAGCTCAATACCTGAAACTGATGAAAGATAATCTCGCATTTCAAACGAACTTATTGGTTTATAGCTATAAGCGTTTAATAAACTTTTTATTGAACTAAAAAATAAGCTGTCGCCTAAATATCCGCGTAAACTGTGAGCTACGCCTGAACCTTTTTCATAAACTGTTGAGCTATATGTATATTCATGTGGAACTCCATAAACAGCTCTAAATCCGTTGTCTTCGATATGTAAGTATCTAAGATTTTTTTCGTGAGTAGCTCTTATATAAGTTTTTGCTTGTTCTTTGGAATAAACTTTTTCTTTAAAAATAGCTTCGCAATAGCTTGCCCAACCTTCGTTAATCCACATATCTTCTGCTGTACTACAAGTAATTAAATCGCCAAACCAATGATGTGATAATTCGTGTGCATAAAGGGTTTCGTAAGTTAAGTTTCCGGTTATTGCAAAATTTGGATATGCTATATTTGTAGCATGTTCCATTGCTCCACCATTAAATGGAACTCCAACATATCCAACACGTTCCCATTTATATGGACCAAAACATTCTTCGTAAGCAGTTAAAGTATTTTTAAGGTTTATAAATGAATTTATTGCTTTTAGCGAATCGGCTTTACGCACATATATATCAATAGGAATATTTCCATTAATACTATTAAAAGTGTCGGTAACTAATGAATATGTGGCAGCTGCAACCGACGATAAATAAGTTGGAATTTCGGTTTGCATTTGCCAGTGAAAAGTAGTTGTATTATCTCCATTATTAACTGTTGAGATTAACAAACCTCCACAAACTGCTGTTTGTCCGGTTGTTACAGTAATAATGCAATTATAAGTGCTTCTATCAATAAAGTCATCAATACACGGATACCAAACTCTACCATAATTATGAGGTTTACCATCGAAAGCAACTCCGAGATTATATGCTCCTCCAGAATAAAAATAAAAACCGCCAAAACCCGAAGGGTCAGTTTGTGGTTTACCATGATAGTAAACTTTAACATTAAATGTATCGCTTGTGTTATAGGTATTTATAAGATTTACAACAAGCAAAGTATCATTATAATTATAAGCTAATAAATTATTTTCATCAGTAATCGAATCAATAGTAAGTTTTAATAAATCTAATGGAACTACCTGCAAACCATTAATTACAGGCTTTATTTGTAAATCGGTATATCCAATTATGTTACTGTTTGTGTAGTCAAATTTTAAATTTATTTCGTAGTGAATAACGTTTATAGTATCGCTATGTAATGAGTATGATTTCGTATTAACGATAATAATTAATAGAAATATTATTAATCTGAATTTCATAAAAAAGAGCTTTAAAATGGCTTATAAAGATACTATTATTAGATTTCTTTCAATTCAAAAATAAAATAAAATTTAAGAGTTAGATAAATTTATTTTTAGATAATCTTAATATTTTATCAATAATAACTATTTTTATCGAAGTTTAAGACTGATTTATGCCCGAAAACCCCGATAATTTATTAAAAAAAATTAAGCCAAGCAGAATATTATTTCCAATAATAATAGGCTTAGGAGTAGTTGGTTACTTACTTTATAAGGAATTTGACCCAAAAGCCTTTTCAATGTTAGATTTTACTTGGTTTTCGTTGTTTTGGATTGTTATGTCGTTTGTAATGATGGCATTAAGAGATGTCGGATATATGATTAGATTAAGAATTTTAACAGGTAATGACTTAACGTGGAAAAAAATTTTTAACATCATAATGCTCTGGGAATTTACATCTGCTGTTACGCCATCGGCAGTGGGAGGCACAAGCATAGCAGTATTATTTTTGCATAAAGAAGGAATTTCTGTCGGAAAAAGTACTGCTGTAGTGTTAGCAACAAGTTTTCTTGATGAATTATATTTTATATTAGTATTTCCTTTAATTATACTTTTAGTTGGCAATAGTGATTTATTTATAATCGGAAAAGATGTTATAAATGTTGATACAATTTCGTTCGATAACAGATATTTTTATTTTGCATTTATAGGTTATGTAATCAAATTTTTATTTACATGCTTAGTTGCTTATGGTTTATTTATAAATCCTAAAGGTATTAAATGGTTAATCGAAAAAGTTTTTTTGCTTCCGGTTTTAAGAAAATGGCAAAATGGAGCAAGGCAAACTGGAGATGACCTTATTGTAGCTTCAGGTGAATTAAAAAATCAATCTTTTTTATTCTGGCTCAAAGCTTTTGCAGCTTCATTTATGTCTTGGACATCAAGATATTGGGTAGTTAATTGTTTATTATTGGCATTTTTTTTTGTTGACGACCACGTTTTAATTTTTGCACGTCAATTAGTAATGTGGATTATGATGCTAGTTATGCCAACACCCGGAGGAAGTGGTTTTGCAGAAATTGTTTTCAGAGATTACTTGGGAGAATTTGTAACACCTGCATCTTTAGCAATTTCAATGGCTTTATTATGGCGTATAGTTAGTTATTATCCATATCTATTTATAGGAGCTATAATTGTGCCGAAATGGTTGAAACGGATTTCGTAATAAGTGTTAGTAAAAAAACTCAAAAAAGCAAAAAACAAATGTCAAATAAATTCCAATTCTCAAAAATTCAATTCTCAAAACCGTTTGAGTATTAAGTAATTGTTATTTGAGATTTATTTGAGATTTGATACTTCAATAGTTCGGTAGATTTTTATAACGTACTATTAATCAGGAGATTGCTTCACTGCGTTCGCAATGACGTAATATGCAGACAGCCAGACTCTTCGTCATTGCGAGGAACGAAGCAATCTCAAAATATACCGAACTATTAATACTTGTAATTTGTTATTTCTTAAAATAAGTAGTTTTCTTAGTTGCACTAATTAATAAATTAGATGTTCTTTTTATTTGTAAAAATTGCCGTTCGGAAATTTAGTATTTGAAAAATATCAATATCTAATTATATTCGTGCAATAAATTTTCATCAAAAACTTTGAAAATGTTTATTGTTTTAAGTAAATATTTTAACTTTGTAAGAAAGTATAAAAAGAACAATTAATTTATAGTTATGAATATTAGATTTTTATCAGTAATTTTAATTTGTTTGATAGGTTTTCAGGCAAATTCTCAGGTTTGGACAAACTATACTAATGGTGTATTCGTGGATAGCATAATAAATGAAATTCATATTGACAAAAAGTTTAATATATGGGTTGGTACAAAAAATAGTGGATTGCTTAGATTCGATGGTTCTGATTGGACGAGGTTTAATAATCCGAATAAAAATTTCGGAAATGATATTCGTTCAATAACGTCTGAAAATAATACAAATAATTTTAAATGGTTTACTTCTTATGGATTTGGGGTTGTTAAATATGGAGAACCAGGCGATATTCCTAATTGGTTTTTTTATGAATACGATCCTCTTGTTCCAACTTTAAGTGGCGATACAATAGAATCAGAAACTATTCAGGGTGATATATACAATTTTGTTAGA
>MENC01000046.1:2919-6984 GCA_001768155.1 Bacteroidetes bacterium GWA2_30_7 | reverse complement strand
TACGTCTTAAGATAAATAGTGCTCAACACACTTGGTGGAATTATAATACAAGTGACGGCTTGGCAAATGACACAGTAAATGCTATTGTACACGAAGTGGTAGCTAATATTAAATGGTTTGCTACAAACGGTGGGCTTTGTAAGTTTGATGGTACTGATTGGTTTAAATACAATAATTTAGGAATGTTAAAATTTAATACGGATAGTTCAAAGTGGTTTGTAGAAGACTCTTCATTAGTAATTAATGATACTGTTATTAAATCAATTAATATTGATATTAAAAATAAAAAATGGTTAGCAACAGATAATGGAGTTTATTCTTTAGATACAGTTTTTGTACATTATACAACATCTAACGGTTTAATTAGTAATTCAATAAATAGAATTGTATCAGATGGCTTAAATAATAAAATTTTTATGTCATCTTTAGGTGTAACAATATTTAATGAGGATTCTATATTATATGGTGATTCTATTTGGCAAAATTTAACCACTTCTAACGGTTTGCCTAGTAATAATACTATATGTTCTACTACAGATAATAATGGAGTTAGATGGTTTGGAACAGATAACGGACTTGTGGCTTATGATAGTACTTCTTGGGTAAATTATAAAAATTTACCTATACTAAAAAATAATAATATTTGGTCTTCAGCTATTGATAAACAGGATGTTAAATGGTTTGGTACTTATGGAAATGGCGTATTAAAATATGATGGCACCAATTGGTCAAATTATAATACAAATAATGGCCTTGCAGATTCAATTGTTTTATCGATTACTGTTGATAATTCTAATAATAAATGGTTTGGAACTTATCAAAATGGATTAAGTAAATTTAATGGCTCATCTTTTACAAATTATAATCAATTTGGAGGTTTAGCTAGCAATACTGTATTTGCAATTAAAGTTGATAATAGTGGCAATGTTTGGGCTGGAACTGGTTTTGGTAATGGTGTTTCATTAATTCGTGGAAGTAATATTACAAATTACAATTATCAAAGCGGTTTAGCTTTTAACGATGTTCATGCAATTATTATTGATAGCAAAGGAAATAAATGGTTTGGTACTTATGGAGGCGGAGTGTCAAAATATAATGGCTCTTCATGGACTACTTACGATGAAAATGATGGATTAGTTAATAATTATGTGCAAGCTTTAGCAATTGATACAACCGGCAAGATGTGGATAGCAACAAGAAATGGCATATCGGCTTTTACTGAAAGTGATACAACATTTACTAATTACCTAATTGGAGACAATATATGGGAAGTAAAAGTAGATGAAAATAATATAATTTGGGCTGGGACATGGGGTGCTGGTATAAAAAAATTTGATGGAAATAATTGGCATTCATTTAGAAAAAAGTGGAGTGATACTTTAAATACTTTAGCATTATTTGATGATAGAATAAACACTATTTTAATAGATAATGGAGTTAAATATTTTGGAACATGGAGTGGCTTAACCATTTTAAATGATGGTGGTAAGAAAAATTATATTGTTAAACCTGAAGAATCACAATTAGTTGAAAATGTAATAACTAATGTAAATATTTATCCAATACCGGTAAACAATGAATTAACTGTTGAATATTCATCAATTAATCCCGATAATTGTGTTGTTGAAGTATATGATGTATTAGGCAAACAAGTATCTTCGGAGTTGGTTTTATCTTCAAAAACATTATTAAACTTTGATAATCTTGAGCGTGGAATTTATATGCTACGAATTACCGATGGCGATAGCAAATTCCTTCAAAAAATTGTTAAGAACTAAAGTTTAAAATAAATTTTTAATTAAACCTGATAATTTATTATCAGGTTTTTTTTGAT
Organism: Bacteroidetes bacterium GWA2_30_7; assembly: GCA_001768155.1. Lineage (GTDB taxonomy): Bacteria > Bacteroidota > Bacteroidia > Bacteroidales > GWF2-33-38 > GWA2-31-9. The sequence goes on along the minus strand of MENC01000046.1, from coordinate 5,150 downwards.
TAATAAATCACATGTATATATCCAGCTTTACTATAGTTATCGCCACCTTCTGACGATTTAATTATGTAATAATAAACTCCGGGGCTAACTAAAATTCCAGCATTTGTATAGCCTCCCCACTGTAAAATTTCAGAATTTGAATTATAAATTATTGCTCCCCATCGTGAAAAAACATTGAATTTTAATTGATAATTACATTCATTTTCAATCAATAAATAATCATTAATTCCATCTCCATTTGGACTAATTATATTAGGCATTGCAATTTCTTCGAGCGATAATTTTATAATTAAAGTATCTAATAATACACAATTTAATGAATCAATAATTTTTAAAATATAAACACCTTCACATAAATCCGAAATTTCGTTATTAACTTGCTTATTATCAATAAAAAATGTTAATGGTTCGTTGGCATTTAAAACTGTAATTGATGCTTTTCCATTACAATTACTCACGCATGTAGCATCCTGAATGTTAGCAATAATATCAATAATTGAATTTGAATTAATTATTATAGAACTAATGGTAGTGCAATTTAATGAATCAGAAATAGTTACAGAAATATTTCCATAACATAAGCTATCAGCAACTGACACATTATCTCCATTTGACCATAAATATTTATAAGGTTCAATTCCATCAGAAATTTTCACATTTGCTTTTCCTGTACAAGAGTTAAAGCAACTCAATTCGGTGTTAATAGTGTCGATTGTAACTTTATAAACTGTTATTTTTAGAGAATCAATGCTTGTACATCCATATTGATTTGTAAATGTTCCATAAAGTGTAGTGTTTTCGTTGCAACTAATATTTACCGACTCATTATTTTCTGATACAATTATTGAAGCGGGACTCCAAGTATATGTAATTTGATTTGAAGAGTTTAAATTTATAGCATTTACTGAGGACGTATCACCCAAACATACTTTTTCGCTATCATCCAATAGAATAGTAACTTCAGATAGGCTAACTAAAACGCTGTCGATATTATAACAATTGCAGAAAGAAATAAATGCTTTAACAAAAAAATAATTACTCGAAGTCGTTCTAATGATTACAGAATTTTCAAAATTCAAATTTAAAGTATCCGTAAATTGATTATTTGACGACCAAATATAACCATCAACTTGTTCGTTTGAATTTGCTAATAAGCTGATATTGCTATTTTTACATGCCATTGTGTCGTTTCCGGCATCTACATTTATTTGTGTATTAATAACAATTACATTTTGAATAATTGTATCGGTAACAAATCCATTAGATATTATCAATTTATATTGAGTTGTTTCATTCGGAAAAGCAAACGGATTGGCAATTGTACTGTCAGATAATGTTTCAGAAGGAATCCATCTAAAAGTTATTGTTGAGTCTCCAATGGGATTTATGCCAATTTGAATAAAATCATTTTTGCAGACTTTTAAATCATAAATAATGTAAGTTGTATCTGATAAAATAATTAGTTGTTTTGTAATTGTATCTGATAAATTACAACTTGTAGGGTCGTTGGCAATTAAAGTAACATTATAAACACCTGCCTCATTATATGTGTGTTGAGAATTAACTTCATTAGAAACTACAGAGCTATCGCCAAAATCCCAAATAAATGAAGTTCCTGATCCTGTATTAGTAAACGTAGCATTAAACGGTGAAACTCCGAAACCTGGGTTTGTAAAATCGGCATCAGCAAAATCGTAATGAATATTAATTTTAAAAAGTGCGTTATTGCAATTTGTTGCATTATTTGTTTGCGACCAAACACCTTGTGTAGTTGGAAAAGATTGGCACCCACCACAACTTGCACAAACTGATTGATATATGTTTCCGTATTTATCAAATCGACTGGTTCCTCCGTCAACATGGTCGTGTCCGCTAAATGAGCAAGTTCCAACGTGTTGTTCGCCAAAAAATGTTGCATAATCAAGTATAGAAGCGTCATCAAGTAAAACCATAATATAAAAATCCTGACCATCAGTAACAGAACTTATAGCATCGGGAGTCGTTTGCATTCCTTTTAGTCCAAAATTAGGGTCAGAAGAGCCTAGTCCCCAGTCTGTTCCCCAACCTGAAAAATATACTCTATTACAAATATCAACTGCAAAAGCTGTAGGCGAAATATTTGTTTTTCCATCACCTTTTCCAAATTCTGTTGACCAGATTAGTTCATCTAGCGATTTTTTAAATTTTGCAATAAATTGTCCACTATTTGGAATATTGTAATTAGCATTATA